>NZ_JBHFHK010000003.1:0-65639 GCF_041928215.1 Hubeiibacter jixunmingi
TCGCTAGTATCATTTGTCGGTAGTCTTGTGAGTATGCCATAGTTATATTGTACCAATTTTATTTTTCTTTTGCTATAGTCATCAATCAATGCTTGGTTGTCAAAAAGTGGTATCACAAATTTCACAGGTAGTTTAGTAATGGGTTCTTTCAAATATAGATATTCGTCTAGTTCAACAAAAACGGTTATCAGTGCGTTTTCTGTCATGTCATTAATGTAGCAAAAGAAAGCCGAATGATAGCAACGCCCATCATTGTTTTGACAAGGGTCATAACCATGAATTCCCCAATTTCGATAAGGGTCAAAGATTAAATCTAACTCGCCTTGAAAATAACGAATCATAAACATACTCTTAGTGCGATTGGATTAATTTTAAGATGTTAGTTATTTAATCAGCTTGCATCAGAACCTTTTCAATCATCACCGCCAGCAATCGCCCTGCGACTTTTAAGCCACGCCCGTCAATATCGTATTTTGGACTGACTTCTGCCATATCAATGATTTTCACTTTTCCACTGTCAATAATCAGCGAGACACAACGCTCAACAAAATCCAAACTTAAGCCTTTGGCAGCAACGGCACTCACGGCTGGCATCACCGAACCTGAAAGACAATCCATATCAATGGTGAGATAAATCACATCAACTTGATTGATAAAGGCTTGAATTTGGCTTGCAATGTCTTGCCAGTCCAGGCGATAACAGTCATCATCGCTAATCACTTTTACGCCAAGATTTTCCGCACGTTCAAATAATGCAGCGGTATTGCCAAATTGACTAATGCCAATGGTTAGATAATGGAACGGCTGATTTTTTGCGTGTAAAAATTCGCTAATTTGGCGAAATGGTGTGCCTGAAGTAGCATATTGGTCATTACGCAAATCAAAATGGGCATCCAGATTAATAATACCAATGCTTTGATTTTGTTTTAATTTTTCTAAACCTTGATACAGACCCAAAAAACTGCCCCAAGCGATTTCATGCCCACCACCTAAGCCTATCGCCAATTGCCCTTTGGCAATCATCTCGCTCATCTGTTCGCTATAACTGGCTTGAGCTTGTTCTAAGGCATTTTCGGTAATCACATCATCGTCATGACAGCAAATATTGCCATGATCGCCAACTAAATTGGATAAATCTGCACATTGAGCTTGTAATTCACGGCTGATTGGCAACACAGCCAAAGCGGATTTGATTTTATCAGGGGCATGTTTGGCACCGATACGCCCTTTGTTACGTTGCACACCTTGATCTGATGCAAAGCCAAGTAAGCCAATTTTTTGACTGTCATTGGCTTTGATATGTTGATACCAATATTGAGCAATTGCTGGCTCAAAAGGCTCAGCACGTCCAGTATAAAGATTAGCGTTATAATCGGTGATTAAGGTCGTTGATGTTGCTTTAGTCATGGTCGTATTTCCTTTTGTTCATTGAACAATAAAAGCCGAGCATTGACTTGACTTTTATTTTCTAAAACTTTATAAGATTATTTAGCCAAATACCAATCTTGACGTAAATCTGCCCAATCAGCTAGCAATTCACCACCCAAAACCAATGCTTTTGCCACATCAATATCAGGGGCAAAGAAACGGTCTTGGTCATAATAAGCCACTTTGCTACGCAATTTTTGATGGACTTTTGCCAAGACATCACTGGTTTTCCAGCCGTGGTCTTGACTGTGAATATCCACACCTTGTGCAGCGGCTAATAATTCAATCGCTACCACCGCAGCAGTATTTTCCGCCATATCGTACAAACGACGACCTGCATAAGTTGCCATTGATACATGGTCTTCTTGGTTGGCAGACGTTGGGATGCTATCTACAGATGCTGGATGGGCGTGCGATTTGTTTTCACTTGCCAAAGCCGCAGCAGTCACGTGGGCAATCATAAAGCCCGAATTAACCCCAGCATTGCGTACCAAGAATGCTGGCAAGCCCGAAAGACTGGCATCAATCAATAGCGCAATACGGCGTTCACTCATAGAGCCAATTTCACTAATTGCCAATGCCAACATATCAGCAGCGAATGCTACAGGTTCAGCATGGAAGTTACCGCCTGAAATTGCTACAGGGGCATCATCGTTAAAAATTAATGGGTTATCAGTCACCGCATTGGCTTCAATCAATAAGGTTGCCCCTGCTTTGTTAATCACATCAAGGCACGCACCCATGACTTGTGGTTGGCAACGTAAGCAATATGGGTCTTGTACACGGAAGTTTGGCTCGCCGCGACTTGCCGCACGGAATCCGCTTTTTTCCACCAAGGCTTTATAGGTTTTACCCAATTCACTTTGTCCATGATGACCACGGGCAGTATGAATACGTGGGTCAAATGGTGAATCATTACCTTTTGCCGCATCGACTGACAATGCACCGACTACGGTTGCCGTTTCTAACAAATCTTGAGCCATAAAATAGCCACGAATTGCCAGAGCAGTAGAAGTCTGTGTACCGTTAATCAATGCCAAGCCTTCTTTGGCAGCCAAAACGATTGGCGATAAACCGCATTTTGCCAAGGCATCTTTGGCATCCATTTGCTCGCCATTGATATAGGCTTTGCCTTCACCAAGTAACGTCAAGGTCATATGCGACAATGGGGCAAGGTCACCCGATGCACCGACCGAACCTTTGGCAGGCACGTGCGGAATGATGTTGTGATTAAGTAGGGCTAAAATCCCGTCCACCACCAAACGGCGTACACCTGATACACCTTGGGCAAGGCTAGACACTTTCATCACCATCATCAAACGCACCACATTGTCAGGCAAGCGTTCACCCACACCGACAGAATGCGAGATAATCAAATTACGTTGCAAAAGCTCCAATTCCTCATCTGGAATACGGGTTTTTGCCAACAGACCAAAACCGGTATTAATCCCATAGGCAGGTTTGTCTAGGGCAATGATATCTTGCACGGTTTGATGTGATTTTTCAATTGCATCATAGGCACTTGGCTCAAGCGTGACCTTGACAGGGTTGTCATAGACTTGGCGTAATTGTGCAAAGGTCAGTTTGCGTGGGGTAATCGTCAGGTTGTTCATAGCTTCTTCCTAAAAAGTTGTATAGACAAATATAACAAAAAAAACGGCAATTGTAAGAATTTGCCGTAAAAAATTAAAAAAAATTTTAAGCTTTAAATTTCGCCAGTAAATGATTGGCATTAATGAACACCGCTAAGCCTAAAATGACCACAATCACAGAGATAACTTTTAGGCTATCCATCCGTTCCCCCAATAGTAAATACGATGCGATAATGCCCGAAATTGGTACAAATAATGACAGAGGTGCAACTTGTGATACAGGATATTTTTTCATTAAGTTATTCCAAATCATATAACCCAGTATCGTGGTAATATAAGCTTGAAATAATACAGAAAACCAAGCTTTACTATTCATCATTTGTGGTAAATCAAAAAAAGGTTGTGTGCCTTTTACAGCAATGGTCAATATAAATAAAGCAGGTAATGAACAAAAGCTTGACCAAACAATAAATGCAACCATATTTACAGATTTATTTTTTTTGACAATACTATTACATGTTTCCCATGATAATGCGGCTAAAAGTACTAAAAGAATGCCCATTAAAGTACTAGATTTTCCTTGTAAATAAACATGGCTAATCAGCATAATTAATCCAATTAATGCTAAGATAATACCTGAAATTTGTATTTTATTGATATTTTCTTTAAAAAGAACAAAGCCTAAAAATAAAGTAAAAAAAGCACTAAATTGTAAAAAAAGAGATGATAAACCCGCAGATAAGCCTTGATACATAGCAAAATTTACTACCCACCATAAACCACAAGCAAATAAGCTACCATAAGCAAATAAAATTTTAAAAGAAATTTCTTGTGGTTTTTTAATAAAAAATATCGCAGGAAATGCACAAAAGAAAAATCGTAAAAATGTCAGTAAAAAAGGGTCAAGTTGCTTTAACCCTACATCAATGACCACGAAATTACAACCCCACAAAATAGTGGTTGCGATGCCGAATAATAAGTCTTTCTTTTCCAGCTTTACAACATTGTTTTGCATAAAAATAGTCCTTTATTCGTCTAAGCTCTTTGGTTTTATACCGTAATAAACAAAATTGTCAAAGTCTTCATGGCGGTATGTATCATTTCTTTCATAATAGTTTAGTACTACACTTAACTTTTGTTCTGATACGGTAGGTTCAGAGTCATGTAAGGTTTTTCTACCTTGCATTATCAATAAAGCCCCTTTTTTAGCATAAATATTTTTATGTTCAATCCATGCTTCTTTTTTACTAGGATGCGTTCTAGGAATTTGCATTCGTAAAGGTGCTTCATGATTTGTTGTTCAAAATAACAAAACTGTTATACCATTTGTATCATAGTGTAAGCCTAGAGTTCCACCACCTGCAGGATAAGCTTTTATATTAATATCTGATGCTGGATACGGTGAAACGATGGTATCAGTGCTAGTCACCATACTTATAATAGGAACAATTGCATGGTATATACAAACTAATTCAGGAAAATATTCACGAATATCTTCACCTTTAAATATATGATAATTATATTCTCCACCTAAATCTGATACAGCATCAGTTCCTAAACCGCCATGTCTAACATAATCAATTTTTCCACTTGATATTAAATCATTTATTCTATTAGCTAGCGTATCACAAATATTTTCAGGAATTAAATTCTCAATGACAGTGGCTAGATTATAGAAATAATCATATTGGTGTTGGGTTAGATTAAACATTTGCATTCCTTGTATATTTGTTTATTGTTCAAAAATAGCTTATTTGTTTTAGTGTGTCAATTAGCCTTTAATGCTTATTTAAAAAAATGAAACAAAAAAGTAAGGGAGAATTCGATAATATTTTGAAAATTTATTGGTATTTTTTTCTTATGATATTGTTGCCCAATGCGAGCAAATTCATCCAATAAATCATCTGTATCAATATAGGTCTGTCTAGATACACCACGCTCATGACAAGCCAATAAAAATGCTTGTTCGCTGATATCTAGCCAAGTGTGGGCTTGTTTGAGTGTTACTTTACCTTGACGATATTGCTTTACTATAAAGCTGAGTTTAAACGCTTGCTCAATATCTGCTTGAGTCATTTGCTGACTGATGGTATCAGGCACATGTATGCTAATTTCCATGTTCTTTCCTATTGATCACAGTGTGAATAAGGGTGGCGTAAAGAAAAAATCAGCCAGACTCAAGCATTATCGTATGATTGGTTATTTAATCATTGGTAACTTTAAGCCATAATTTTTGGCAGTTTCGATTGCCAATTCATAGCCTGCATCAGCATGACGCATCACACCACTACCGCAGTCATTGACAAGCACATTGGCAAGACGTTTAGCTGCTGCATCAGTACCATCAGCGACAATCACCATACCTGAGTGTTGGCTATAACCCATACCGACACCGCCACCATGATGTAATGATACCCACGTTGCACCGCCAGCCACGTTCAACATACCGTTTAACAACGCCCAGTCTGATACGGCGTCTGTACCATCTTTCATGCTTTCGGTTTCACGGTTTGGACTGGCGACAGAACCTGTGTCCAAATGGTCACGACCAATCACAATCGGGGCTTTTAACTCGCCATTTTTGACCATTTCATTGAATGCCAAACCAGCTTTGTCACGTTCGCCCAGACCTAACCAACAGATACGCGCAGGTAAACCTTGGAAATGAATACGCTCGCCTGCCATGTCTAACCAACGATGAACGTGTTTATTTTCTGGGAACAATTCTTTGATTTTTTCATCGGTTTTGCGGATGTCTTCTGGGTCACCAGATAATGCCACCCAACGAAAAGGACCTTTACCTTGACAGAACAATGGACGGATATAGGCAGGGACAAAACCTGGGAAATCAAAGGCATTTTTTACGCCTTCATCAAACGCCACTTGGCGGATATTGTTACCATAATCCGTTGCAGGTACGCCCATGGCTTGGAAATCAAGCATTGCTTGGACGTGTACCGCACAAGATTTTGCCGCATCTTTGGTCAATTCAGTGTGTTGGCTGGCGTCCGCTTGCGCAGCTTTCCACTCATCCACTGTCCAACCGATTGGCAAATAACCATTAATCAAGTCATGGGCTGATGTTTGGTCGGTGACTAGGTCTGGTTTGATTTCACCGTTATTGGCACGTTTTACCATTTCAGGTAAAATTTCAGCAGCGTTGCCTAGTAGTGCAATCGACACTGCATCACCATTGGCGGTATGTTCTTTGATTAAACGATAAGCATCATCCAAATCTTTGGCTTGTTTATCGACATAGCCTGTACGTAGGCGGAAATCAATACTGGATTGTTGGCATTCGATATTGAGTGACACCGCACCGGCAAAAGTCGCTGCCAATGGTTGAGCACCGCCCATACCGCCTAGACCTGCGGTCAGAATCCAACGACCTTTCCAGTTGTCATAGCCGTCACTGCCCTCGATAGCATAGTGCTGACGACCTGCTTCGGCAAAAGTCTCGTAAGTACCTTGCACGATGCCCTGTGTACCGATATAAATCCAGCTACCTGCGGTCATTTGACCGTACATAAACAAGTCTTTTCGGTCAAGTTCGTTAAAATGTTCCCAAGTCGCCCATTTTGGCACAAGGTTGGAGTTGGCAATCAAGACTCGGGGTGCATTCTCATGCGTGTTAAATACGCCCACTGGCTTGCCTGATTGCACAAGCAAAGTTTGATTGTCTTCTAAGGTTTTTAGGCTCTCAAGGATTTGATCATAACATTCCCAGTTACGTGCCGCACGTCCGATACCACCATATACCACAAGGCTTTTTGGATTTTCGGCAACGTCTGGATGTAGGTTGTTTTGAATCATACGGAAAGGGGCTTCTGTCAGCCAGCTTTTGCATGATAATGTAGTGCCCGTTGGGGCTTTGATTTCGCGATTTTCGTCACGACGAGTGAATTTTTGATTATTTTGGCTCATAGTGAAATCCTTGTAAACGTATACTTAATGATGTATAACAGTTCGCTTTTCCTATTGCAAAGTAATATGCGTAAGCAAAATGACTACACACCTTGAATTTGTATATACAAATCTAGCAAACAATTGTATGATAGGCAAGTAATATTTGTTAAAATATTTAAAGATTATCGATCATGTTTTTACGCTGTTACTTTGCTATTGCTAAGTATATGTAAGAACAGACTTTTTATTTTGTAGGCGACCTATGAGCACACGCAAACCCGCATATCAGCTAATCAAAGCAGAAATTCTTGCCAATATTCACAATGGTGTTTGGCAAGTGGGTTCAGCGATTCCAACAGAAATTGCATTAAGCGAGCAGTTTTCAGTATCACGGATGACGGTCAATCGTGCCCTAAAAGAGCTTGCAGAAGAGAAAGTATTAGAACGTCGTCAAGGCTCAGGTACTTTTGTTGCACAAAAGCATTTTAATCATACTTTTGTGGAAGTACGCAATATTGCCCATGATATTCAAGAAGATCATCATGGTTATCATGCTGAAGTCTTAGTGCAAAAAGAATTGGATTTTGCTGAGATACCGCAGGACATCCAAGTACAATTTTTAAAATCAAAGAAAAATAGCAAATCAAAAAAATCCATCAAATCAGTAGCTTTGGTCAGTATTGTGCATTTTGCCGATGATTTACCTTTACAGTTTGAAGAGCGTTGGGTGAACTTAGACTTAGTAGCGGATTTCCTTGAGCAAGATTTTACTCAAGCCAATAGCAGTGATTTTCTGATGAGTCGTGTGCCTTTAGAAAGTGGAGAATATACCATTTCTGCCCAACAAGTCACCACTGAGATTGCTCAAGCTTTAGCGATTCCAATGACCGAGCCAGTATTATTATTGAATCGTGTGACTGTTTCACAAGGGCAAGTAGTGACCGTGGTAAACATGTGGCACGCAGGCAGTCGCTATCAATTTTCGGGTAAACTGGGTTAAATACAATCGGAATAACGATCAATGAATGAGAACCGACTAATTGCTGTAAAAATAGAAATAAATCAGCTAAGATAGATATCTATCACCTATGTAAAAATGCAATCTTTTGATTTTAATTTTGTAAATCATTTAAAATAATCACTGCCAAAGGATGATTTAACTGTTGTTTTTGTAAAAATATTGTTTGGGAAATATGATTTAACTTTAAACTATCATATTGCTCAAGCGTATAATTTTTTGTTATGTCGCCATCCTTTAACATCAATTCAATTTTTGCATCAGCATTAAAAATAAAAATTAAATCTGTTTTTGGTAAAGCAAAATCTTCTTCTAATTCATCCAACCAAAACATTTCACCGTTTAACTTATTGGCATCATAAATCAAGTTTAAATCACGCACGCTATCTGCCATCAAACGTGAATACACATGACTATCACCATCAAACGCACAGACTTTTTGATAAGGCAATTGTTGGATTTTTCCATCAATATCAAGGGTTAAACCTTGTCCTGATAAGACGCTCAGCAAGCGTTTTTTATCATGAAAATAAGAAAACTCGCCATCTTCAGTAACATCTGCCATCGATATTCGCCAAACAAAATCATCGCCTTGAGGGTTATCTTGTCGTGCGATTTGATAAGTATAGCCTTTGCCATTTTTCCAGAGCATTTTTTTGTAGTCGCCGAGACCGAGCTGGTGAATATCGATAGATGGATTGTGCATACTTTTTTGTTCCGTCATGTTTGGTATAGCGTTATGTCAGTATGGAGATTATTTTATAATAAGCTGTAGTGAAAACCAATGTTTATTCAACCATGAGCTTTAGTTGAGAAAATAAAAGGCGAGTCCTTGAACTCGCCTTAATATTTGTCGTTTATAAGTTGTTTAATGAGCTTACCAACTTAATGCACCGCCAGTTTGATAATCGGTAACACGCGTTTCAAAGAAGTTTTTCTCTTTACGCAAATCCATCATCTCAGACATCCATTGGAATGGATTGTTTACGCCTTTGAATTGCTCTGGCAAACCAAGCTGATTTAAACGACGGTTACAGATGAATTTCAAATATTCTTCCATCATTGCGGCATTCATACCGAGTACACCACGTGGCATGGTATCACGAGCATATTCGATTTCGAGCATCGTGCCTTCTAGGATCATTTGCACGACTTCTTCTTGGAATTCCGCTGACCACAAATGCGGGTTTTCGATTTTGATTTGGTTAATCATATCAATACCGAAGTTTACATGCATTGATTCATCACGCAAGATATATTGGAATTGCTCAGCAACACCACTCATCTTGTTACGACGACCCATTGACAAGATTTGACTAAAACCACAATAGAAGAAAATGCCTTCCAGTACGCAATAGAATGCGATCATATTACGCAACAATTGCTGATCAGTTTCGACTGTACCAGTCGTGAACTTAGGATCGCTTAGTGATTCAGTATATTTCAAGCCCCAAGCTGCTTTACGTGCAACGCTTGGAATTTCACGATACATATTGAAGATTTCGCCTTCATCCATACTGAGTGATTCGATACAGTATTGATAAGCATGGGTGTGAATGGCTTCTTCAAAGGCTTGACGCAAAATATATTGACGGCATTCAGGATTGGTAATCAAACGATATAATGCCAATACCAAGTTATTTGCCACCAAAGAATCGGCAGTCGAGAAAAAGCCCAATGAACGTTTTACAATTACACGTTCATCTTCAGTCAAGCCGTCTTCTGATTTCCATAATGCGATATCATGGTTCATATTGACTTCTTGTGGCATCCAGTGGTTTGCACAACCATCTAGATATTTTTGCCAAGCCCATTCGTATTTAAATGGTACAAGCTGGTTCAAGTCGGCACGACAGTTGATCATACGTTTGTCATCAACTTGTACACGAGCTGCACCCATTTCTAATTCTTCTAAGCCTGCTTCGACATCAAGATCTTTTAGCGCTTGTTCGGCTCGAGCCAATGGATCACTGTCATCGGTTGCGTGATAGCTGGCTGAAGAATTGGATTGTGTACTAGCCATACTCGGCGTCTGTGGTTTCTGATCAGGTACCACTTCTGCTGCAGACGCTTTCTGCGACGTGACGGGCTGAGGGTTAGATGTCGGTGCATCGTCTTTCGCATCATCAAAATCATCCCAGTTAAGAATGGACATAATATCACCTTTTCAAATAAATTAAGTTAAACCAGCATTTTGTCTTAACCAAATATAAGCAACAAATCCACCTATAATCAGAAAAACAATAACAATCAGTAAAAAGACTTTACCAGCAGCACCAGCAGTTTCTTCAGTTTCTATCTGCCCTTGCAGCTGATCGCCTTTACCATCGACAATACCTACAACATCAAATTCGGTCAGGAGTTCTTTGAGTATACGTAATTCAAGTAAGCTCAAACCACCTTCACTCGCAGCCATCCACTGTACGATCAACCCTGGCTTGCCAAACATCTTTTTGGCACGAGATTGCTTGCGTAAACGTTTGATACATTCATCTGCAATCTCATAATCCGCAATCAAAAGCCTAGGCAATTGACTATAAGGTTTTTCGGGACGTTGCCCAAAAAGCTGCCCTGTTGAGTCTTTTTGTAAGATCATCCGATCGGGATAAATCTCTAACCGCCATGCATTGGGATATTGTTGTCGAAGATGGGTATGGCTCATGCTAAAGTCCGCTGACATTTTTTAATCATATAAATTGTGTAATATCTATGCTGACTAAGCAAGCGAAAAAGTGTTGCAATGTACTCGCCAATCAGTGACTCACCGTAGCATAAACATGTTACGGTGAGATGGACATATTACTGACACGCTTCGCAATCAGGATTGTCGATACTACATGCCAAAGGCACTGGTGCAGCTTGACTAAAACCATCATCTACTGCTACTGGTGCTTCTACCGCAGCAGCTGCCATCATCGCAGGTTTCACCGCATTCAATGCACCTGTATTGATGGTTGATTTCTCTGCAGAGGTTGCACCCAATGCTCGGAGGTAATACGTAGTTTTCAAGCCACGCACCCACGCCATTTTATAAGTGATGTCTAATTTCTTACCGTTAGCACCAGAGATATACAAGTTCAATGATTGAGCTTGGTCGATCCATTTTTGACGGCGTGATGCTGCATCAACAATCCAACGTGGCTCAACTTCAAAGGCTGTTGCGAAAATTGCTTTGAGATCATCTGGAATACGTGCGATTTTTTGTACCGAACCTTCATAGTGTTTCAAGTCATTAACCATCACCACATCCCACAAACCACGAGCTTTTAACGCATCAACCAAATAAGGGTTAATCACGGTAAATTCACCAGAAAGGTTTGATTTGACATATAAGTTTTGGAATGTCGGTTCAATTGATTGTGATACGCCACAAATATTCGAGATGGTTGCAGTCGGGGCAATCGCCATCACGTTTGAGTTACGCATACCGTCTTTTTGTACTTTGGCACGCAAACTGTCCCAATCCAAAGTCTGACTACGATCTACATCAAACATGCCTTCTGGACGTGTTTTCGCTAACAGTTCCAAAGAATCTAATGGCAAAATGCCTTGATCCCACAATGAACCTTTGAATGTTTCATACGCACCACGTTCTACCGCCAAGTCACTTGAAGTTTGAATCGCATGATAGCTGATGACTTCCATCGAACGGTCGGCAAATTCTACTGCTTCAGCAGAGCCGTAAGCCAAATTCAATTTATACAAAGCATCTTGGAAACCCATAATACCCATACCAACAGGACGATGTTTGAGGTTCGATACTTTGGCTTGTGGTACAGCATAATAGTTGATGTCAATCACGTTATCCAACATACGCACTGCAGTTTTGATGGTTTGAGCCAATTTTTCTTGGTCAAGCTTGCCATCTTTGATGTGCTGTACAAGGTTGATTGAACCCAAATTACACACAGCGATTTCATCTTGGCTAGTGTTCAAGGTAATTTCTGTACACAAGTTTGATGAATGCACCACGCCTACATGTTGTTGTGGTGAACGTAAGTTACACGCATCTTTAAAAGTAATCCACGGATGACCTGTTTCAAACAACATCGATAACATCTTACGCCACAAGTCTTGGGCACGGACTTTTTTA
This sequence comes from Hubeiibacter jixunmingi, assembly GCF_041928215.1. NCBI lineage: Bacteria > Pseudomonadati > Pseudomonadota > Gammaproteobacteria > Moraxellales > Moraxellaceae > Hubeiibacter > Hubeiibacter jixunmingi. The sequence goes on from NZ_JBHFHK010000003.1 coordinate 12,038, forward strand.
TGCAAAATTTGTTTTTGTTCCGCCAAGGCTTCATATTCAGCATAGCGTGTCGCAAAAGCATGACCTGTCAAATCATGCAAATCAGGGGCATCAGACGGGCTGAATAGTGTCCATTCGCCATTTTCAATCACACGTTGCATAAACAAATCTGGAATCCAGTTTGCGGTATTCATATCATGAGTACGACGACGGTCATCCCCTGTATTTTTACGCAATTCTAAAAATTCTTCGATGTCCAAATGCCATGTTTCAAGATAAGCACATACCGCACCTTTACGTTTACCACCTTGGTTTACCGCAACCGCTGTATCGTTCACCACTTTTAGGAATGGCACAACACCTTGTGATTTACCATTGGTGCCTTTGATATACGAGTTTAAAGCACGCACTGGTGTCCAGTCATTGCCCAAACCGCCTGCCCATTTTGACAATAAAGCATTGTCACGAATGGCAGAATAAATACCATATAAATCATCTGGCACGGTGGTCAAATAACAGCTTGATAATTGTGAACGCAATGTCCCAGAGTTAAATAGGGTAGGCGTTGATGCCATATAATCAAAGCTAGACAACAAGTTATAAAACTCAATGGCACGTTGCTCACGGTTTTCTTCATTTAATGCCAAGCCCATCGATACACGCATAAAGAATAATTGCGGTAATTCAAAACGCACGCCATCTTTGTGGATAAAATAACGGTCAAATAAAGTCTGTAAACCCAAATAAGTAAACTGATTTGAACGCTCTGGACGAATCGCATCCGCCAATTGTTTTAAATCAAAGTTTAATAATTCTGGGGAAATCAGCTCTAATTCTACGCCTTTTTTCAAGAAGGTTGCTAAAGCATCATTTTCAGTGGTGTCACGGCTTAAGCCCAAGAATGCCAAGCCATCAGCCAACAGTTCATTACACAATAAACGTGCAGTCACATAGCTATAATTCGGCTCACGTTCGATGCGAGTACGGGTTGCCATCATCATGGTGGTGGCGATATCAGAAATATTTACCCCGTTATATAGATTTTTTACTGTTTCATCGACGATCGCTTGCACATCAATATTGTCCAAACCTTCGCTGGCTTTGCTGACTGTTGCGGTCAAAAGGCTCAAGTTCAATGGTTGTAATTGACCATTTTCATCAGTAACTTGTAATGTTGGGTGGTGGTCAGCTTGTTGAGATTTGCGTTTTTCTGCTTGTTTTTCACGATAAATCACGTAGGCACGAGCGACTTTTTGTTCACCTGCACGCATCAATTCCAATTCGACCTGGTCTTGGATTTCTTCGATATGAATCGTTCCGCCAGACGGTAAACGACGTTGGAAAGTCGTCCAGACTTTTTCGGTTAAGTCTGCAGTTAGGTCGTGTACACGGCTAGAGTTCACCGCCTGCGAACCTTCGACTTCTAAGTAGGCTTTGCCAATGGCAACATTGATCTTGTCTGAATCAAATGTTACCACGTCACCATTACGTTTGATGACACGGATTTCGCCTGGGGCGGTGGAAAGAACGCTCATAGCTGTTGCTCCATAAGGATATTTTATTGTGTTGAATTTTGACGAAAACACAATAACTTGTGTCTCTGCAATAAGATTTCCACAAGATAAGCTATTTTTAATATTTAATCAATATTGACAAATAAGTCATTTAATTTGTTAGAAATAAAAAATCTATCCACAGTATTGTCCGCAATTTATGATTAAAAAACAATCACATGGTCGTATTTTTTATAATTTAAGATTAAAAAATATGCAAAAAAGGACTGCCGTTTATCGGAAAGTTTGCAGCAAAATATGATGAAAAAAATCGTACTTTTTTAGGTGTTTTATAATATATTTTTATTAGAAAAAAAGCTCACACAAAGTAAGCTTTTTTCCTGTTGGGTATATAATCAAATTAAGCGTGATCTGCGGTGTCTAACACGCCACGACGGACTTGATCACGTTCCATCGACTCAAACAAGGCTTTAAAATTCCCTTCGCCAAAACCTTCACGATAGTCGCCTTTACGTTGAATAAATTCAAAGAATACAGGACCCATCAAGGTTTCAGAAAAAATCTGTAATAGCAAACGTGGCTGTCCGCCTTCAGTTGTACCATCAAGTAAGATACCACGACTTTGTAAAGCTTCAACATTCTCACCATGATTTGGCAAACGCTCGGCAAGCATTTCATAATAGGTTTCAGGCGGTGCAGTCATGAGCGGCACACCAGCTTGGCGTAGGCTATCAATGGTTGTGAGCAAATCATCGCTGAGCAAAGCAATATGCTGAATACCTTCACCATTAAACTGCATCAAATATTCTTCAATTTGACCGCCACCTTGTTTGGCTTCTTCATTGAGTGGAATACGAATCATACCATCTGGGGCAGTCATGGCTTTACTGGTCAAGCCAGTATACTCACCTTTGATGTCAAAATAGCGAATCTCACGGAAATTAAAGATTTTTTCATAAAAATTCGCCCAATATGCCATACGTCCACGATAGACATTGTGGGTTAAGTGGTCGAGTACACGTAAGCCATGCCCTTTTGGATGTTTATCGACATTTGGTAAATATTCAAAATCAATATCATAGATGCTAAGTTGCTCATCAAAACGGTCAATCAAATAAATCAGACTACCGCCAATGCCTTTGATGGCAGGCAATTTTAATTCCATCGCACTGGTTGCCACATCAACAGGCTGTGCCCCCATCTCTAAAGCACGTTGATAGGCTTGCTGTGCATTTTTAACACGAAACGCCATACCACACGCCCCAGCACCATGTTCATCAGCAAAATAAGACGCTGGGCTATTTTTTTCACGATTGATAATAAAATTGATGTCACCTTGGCGATATAACGATACATCTTTAGAACGGTGATTGGCGATATGACTAAATCCTAATTTTTTAAAAATCGTTTCCAATTCGGCTGGATTTGGTGATGAGAATTCTACAAATTCAAAACCTTGAAGTCCCATAGGGTTGTCAAATAAATCTGCCATGATATGCTCCTGCATTAAAATATAAAAAACTTATAGACAAGCTATAATATTTCTTCATATTAAATGAGCTGGCAGCTTAGCACTATCAAGATTTTCTGATTGATTTATAGCTAACTACAATAAATATATACCTTTGTCTAATACTGAATACAACAAAAATTAGCATTTTTAGCACATAGAATGATGATTTTTAGGTGTTGTTATGATGTAGTTGTTATATAATAACACCATTCTAAGTCGTGTTCATATTTGGCTCACATTGGTCAAGTATGCACATGGTCGATTCTGGCAAAACTGGTCAAAGCAAAGGAGCATTTGATGTTTGCACATGTTGAGCATTACGCAGGCGACCCAATTCTTGGGTTAATGGAAAAGTACAATCAAGATACACGTGAAAATAAAGTCAATCTTGGTATTGGTATTTATTATGACGATAATGGTAAATTGCCAGTATTACCATCAGTACAACAAGCAGAAACGCAAATCTTCAATCCAATCAAACCACGTCCTTATTTGCCGATGGATGGTTTGGTCGGTTATCGTACAGCTTGTCAACATCTATTGTTTGGCAAAGGTGCACAAGTCCTTGCAGACAAACGTGTAGCAACCATTGCAACGCTTGGTGGTTCTGGTGCATTAAAAGTCGGTGCTGATTTTATTCATACATGGTTTAAAGATGCAAAATGCTACGTCAGTAAGCCAACTTGGGGTAACCATATCAGTATCTTCGAAGGTGCTGGTTTTGAAGTGGCTGAGTATCCATATTATGATGCAGCGACCAATGGCGTAAAATTTGACGAAATGGTCGCTTGCTTCAAGCAACTTAATGCAAATGATGTGGTGTTATTACACCCATGTTGTCACAACCCAACAGGGATTGATTTAACCCCTGCTCAGTGGGATATCGTGCTTGATATCGTGAAAGAAAAGCAATTGATTGCTTTTATGGACATCGCTTATCAAGGCTTTGGTGAAGATATGGACGCTGACGTTTATGCGATTCGTAAGGCGGTAGAATTAGAGTTGTCTTTCTTTGTCAGCAACTCATTCTCTAAAAACTTGTCTTTGTATGGTGAGCGTGTCGGCGGTTTATCAGTAGTTTGCCCAACAGCGGACGAAGCAAAATTAGTACAAGGTCAATTGCAATTTACTGTACGTCGTATCTACTCAAGCCCACCATCTCATGGCGGTCATGTGGTGGATATTGTCATGAATGACGATGCTTTATTCACACAATGGGTGGGTGAAGTCTATGAGATGCGTGATCGTATCCGTGATATGCGTCAAAAATTACGTGATGTACTAGAGCAAAAAATACAAGGTCGTAGCTTTGAATACATTACTACGCAAAAAGGTATGTTTAGCTTTACAGGTCTAAGCCCAGAGCAAGTAGCACGCTTACAATCAGAATTTGCCATATATATGGTGTCAAATGGTCGTATGTGTGTCGCTGGTTTGAACAACAGTAATATCGACTATGTGGCAAATGCCATGGCAACGGTGTTAGCAGACTAAGTCTGAGCATCTTTGTAATAAAAAAGAGTCACGCACCATAGCGTGGCTTTTTTATTGTAGTCATTAATCGAGATTGTGAAATGATTGTAAAATCAGCTTGCTTTATTTACATAAGTTTACATTGTAACTGTAGTAGTGCTGTAAAAGCATGATTCTATGTAGTAGTTTGGTGAAACAGGGCTTGTTTACAATGTAAACATCTGTATATTAGTAATCAGTAGCAATGCTGATAAAGATTTTTGTAAAAAACGCTTGAATCAAAAGTATTGTTTAATAAGTTCACTCATTCTAAGCAAGCATTGACTTGCAATTTTTGGAGAAGCAACATGACTGGTCAAGAAGAAAAATTACCAAAGATTTTGATCGTTGAAGATGACGAGCGTTTAGCTATGCTTACTCAAGACTACTTACGTAAAAATGGTCTTGATGTCGCAATTGAAACTGACGGTTTGCGTGCGATTCGCCGTATTATTAACGAACAGCCTGACATGGTGGTACTTGATGTGATGCTACCTGGTGCAGACGGCTTGACCGTATGTCGTGAAGTGCGTTCACAATATCATCACCCAATTTTGATGCTCACCGCACGTACTGAAGATATGGATCAGGTGCTTGGTTTGGAAATGGGTGCTGACGACTACGTTGCAAAACCAGTCCAGCCACGTGTATTGTTGGCACGTATTCGTGCTTTGTTACGTCGTACAGATAAGACTGTTGAAGAAGAAGTTTCACAACGTATTGAGTTTGACGACTTGGTGATTGACAATGGTGGTCGCACTGTAACTTTGGCAGGCGAGCCAGTCGATTTCACCAGTGCCGAATATGATTTATTGTGGCTATTGGCATCAAACGCAGGTCGTATTTTATCTCGTGAAGACATCTTTGAGCGTTTGCGTGGTATTGAATATGACGGTCAAGACCGCTCGATCGATGTACGTATTTCTCGTATTCGTCCAAAAATTGGCGATGACCCAGAAAATCCAAAACGCATTAAGACCGTACGTAGTAAAGGTTATTTATTTGTGAAAGAATCGGGTAACTAATCTTAAATAAGCAATAGATTATCATCAAAATCCATCTATCTGGTATAGATGGATTTTTTATTCAAAGTATTCACTACAAGAAAAACATAGACCTTTGAAAAATTTAAACGCATAATAATGCTTTAAATGATTTTTAACTTCATGCAAAAGATAAGAAATTTAGCACTTCACGAGGTTTTGGCGTGGTAAAACATAGTATTTTCGTGCGGATTTACGCAGGATTGGTCGGGCTGGTGATGTTGGTTGCCATATTGACCTATTTTATTGTGCAACTGATCAATGCTCAGCGTGCACAAGATTATCGTGAATCTATGGCAGACGGTCTTGCCTATGTGGTGTCGCAGGTCGTTGCAAAACAGCCAACACCACAAGCACAAAAAGATTGGATAGCTGATGTATCACGGGTGATGGAATTGCCGATCGACTTTGTCAGCGATGAAAATCTCAATCCATCTCGTGGCGAGAGAAGACGTCTTGACCAAAATCGGGCTGTAGTACGTTATGATGATCAGCAAGCGATTGGTGAAATTTATACACGAGTTGAAGGGATAGAAAATAGCTATTTACATATCCATGTTGATAAATTGACCGAAGCACAAATCAAAATGATTCCGATCTTGGTCTTAGAAGATTTGATGTATTACCAAGGCAGTGAGCAACAACGCTTAAAAGAATTAGAAAATTATTTCCCTTATCCGATTGGTTTTCGTCAGCTTTCAGATTTAAAATTGGATGTAGATCAAATTAGTCGTCTGCGTACCGATAAAACACAAACATTGCTGATTTATCGTGACAGTGCAACGCTACAAGGGACAACTATCTCTGCGATTTCAGCTTATACCAATGTACCAAATCAAGTATTGGTACTCGGTCCTGTACCTGTTTTTAACTGGTTTCCGTTCCGTATGTTTGCAGGGATTGTGTTATTCAGTTTATTTATGCTGAGCTTGGGCGTTTATATCTTGATGCGTCCTTTACAACGCAAAATTCGTGGTGTGCGTACTGCCTTAAACCAAGTCCGCCAAGGCGACATGAACACTCGTGTAGAAGTCGATGGCAAAGATGAAGTTGCAAACTTGGGCTTGAGCTTTAACATGATGACTGAGCATATTCAGCGTTTGATTGAAGCACAGCGAGAGTTAACCCGAGCGGTATCGCATGAGTTACGTACACCTGTGGCACGGATTCGCTTTGGGGTGGAAATGCTCACCGATTATGATGATTACGATGATCGTGTGGAGCAGATGAATGCCATTGATAAAGATATCGAATCTTTAAATAGTTTGATCGATGAAATCCTGACTTATGCGACTTTGGAGCAAGGTACGCCATCGTTAAACTTTGAAAAAATCGTACTTAAAGATGTGTTACAACAAGTATTGAACGAGACTGATGTCATCAAAAAAGACAAAACAATTTTGGAGCTTTTGCCTGATGATAATCAAATCGTTGAAGCAGAATATCGTTATCTGCATCGTGTGATTCAAAACTTTGTCGGTAATGCCTTGCGTTATTGCAATCATTCCATTCAAGTGAGTGGTGGTATTGAAAATGGCATGGCGTATATCTGTGTAGAAGATGATGGAGCAGGTATTCCCGAAAAAGACCGTGATAAAGTCTTTGAAGCCTTTGCACGTTTGGATGATAGTCGTACTCGTGCATCGGGTGGTTATGGTTTGGGATTATCGATTGTCAGTCGTATTGCCTATTGGTTTGGTGGTTCGGCAAAGGTCGATCAAAGCCCGAGTCTAGGCGGGGCAAGATTTATCATGCGGTGGCCTGCCAAACGTACCAATAATGAACCTGAAAAAAGTACAAAAGAACAGAAAAATAAAGCTTAAATTACATAGTTAGTCACCTTATATGGGTGACTGATTTTTAATAACTATATAAAGTTTAGATTATAGCTTCTGCTTCATCTGCGGTTATTCCATGCTCAAGTAAACAATGCCTAAAGCGTGGTGTAAGTATTTTTTCAACTAACTGAGATTTTAATAAAAAATAGTTGAACAAATACGTACTATACCTATTAATAAGGATCATTGAGAAATTTAATGAATGCTTCATAATCATTAGGATTTAGCCCATTGTCTTGTAAGCATTGTTTAAAATGCGGTGTGAAAATCTGTTGCGATAATTGTTTTTCATTCATATGGGTGAGCTGTTTAGCTTGATAAGTTTTTGCTACACTTTGTTGAATATACGGTTGGATATTTTTTGCTGAATCAACCTTATCCAATTCAGAAAATTCTTCCATTAAAGCTTTTTCAGCTTGAGCAAATGATTGCCCTGATTGGCGTAATGCATAGGCTTTGCTGTCAATCAAAGACTGTGCTAAACAGCGATCAATCTCGTGTTCTCGTAGGCATTGTTCAAAATGTGGTTGAAAAATCCGTTCAATGATTTGCTTATCATCCATCTTTGTAGGCAGTTGGCTTCGATAAATGTCGGCTACAGTTTCTTGAATATACTGTTGCAGATCCATTGCGGAATGAGCTGAATCAAGCTGGGAAAATTGTTCAAATAGTGTCTTTTGGGCTTGTTCTAATGATTGCCCTGACTCACGTTGGTTGTAGGCTTTCATGTCAATCGAAGCCTGTATCATACAGCGATTGCTGACTTGCTCTGCTAAGTTTTCACTAGGATCAGTTTGGGCAAAACTATAGCTTGAGCCACATATTCCCAATAAGATCAACATTGTACTGATTAAATATTTATTCATGTTTTCCATCGCTTTTTGTTTTGCTTAGTCAAAATGAAGATTAGCATTTTAAAGACTAAAAAGAAACCATTGAGCTTATTTTTTTGCCTTTAAACAAAAGCAAATCATATCAAAAAATTCATTTACCATGATGAAAAACTATGCTATAAAAATTTGAAGCAATGATGCTTTTCTATTATTTTTTCAAGGACATCACGATGACCGCTATTCTAAACCAATCCGAACATTATCTCGCTTCTACATCGGCTTATGATTTTCCTTTGCTGATTAAACAATTATTATTGCGTGCCAAAACCGTATCAGGCGATGAAAAAATTCATTATGCCGACAAACTAACTTATACCTATAATGATTTTTTTAAACGTATCAATCGCTTAGCGAATGTATTAAATGACTTAGGGTTAAAAAAAGGCGATGTGGTGGCGGTGATGGATTGGGATAGTCATCGTTATTTAGAATGTTATTTTACTATTCCAATGTTGGGTTTAATTTTGCAAACCGTCAATATCCGATTATCACCTGATAAAGTGCTTTATACCATCAATCACGCTAAGCCCAAAGCCTTGCTAATCAATGCCGAATTTCAGCCGATGATTAGCGATTATCGCCATGATGCATCATCGGTTGAGCATGTGATTTGGTTGGATGATGGTGCAGATGTCGCCATGCCAAAAGATTTTGCTGGTGAATATGAACAGCTGTTGGCGAATGCCAGTGATGAATTTGATTTTGCTGATTTTGATGAAAATACTATTGCGACCACATTTTATACCAGTGGTACAACGGGCAATCCAAAAGGAGTGTTTTTTACTCATCGTCAGTTGGTATTACATAGCTTGGCGATTTGTGCCAGTGCGGGTTTGAACGCTAATGGTAAAAATCTAAAATATAGCGATGTCTATATGCCAGTCACGCCATTATTCCATGTACACGGTTGGGGGATGCCTTATGCTGCGACCATGATTGGCTTACAGCAAGTCTATCCGGGGCGTTACGTTCCATCTTTGTTGGTGGATTTGATTGAACAAAAAGGCGTGAGCTTTACCCATGGTGTACCAACCATTTTGCAAATGTTATTACAAGAAATGCAACAACGTGGCGGTAAGTTTAATCAGGTCAAAATGTTGATTGGCGGTTCACGTCTGACTGAAGGGCTGGCACGTTTGGCAGTAGGGATGGGTATGCAAGTTTTGGCTGCTTATGGTATGTCCGAAACTTGTCCTGTCATTACTATGGCAGTGTTCCGTGACGATGAGCAACTGACGGAAGATGAGGAGATTTTACGTCGCACGCAAACGGGTTCGCCAGTCGTGCTGACTGATTTGGCATTGTGGCATGATGGCAAAAAACAACCACAAGATGGCAAAAGCACTGGTGAAATCGTGGTGCGTACGCCTTGGCTGACGCAAAGTTATTACAAAAATAAAGATGCCGGTGATGAGTTATGGCAGGGCGGTTATTTGCATACGCAAGACATTGCCTATATGACTGCTAAAGGTCAAGTGCAAGTCACCGATCGTCTAAAAGATGTGATTAAATCAGGCGGTGAATGGATTTCATCGTTGGAAATCGAAACCATTTTGTCATTACATCCAAGTGTGGCGGATATTGCGGTGATCGGTGTGCCTGATACGCAATGGGGTGAGCGTCCATTGGCATTGATTGTCCGTAAAGCAGATAAGCAAGATACGCAAGCTGATGAGATTTTGGCATTGGCACAACAAGCTGTAGAGCGGGGTATTATTCCAAAATACGGTATTCCAAGTGAAGTGAAATTTGTCGCTGAATTGCCAAAAACCAGTGTCGGTAAACTAGATAAAAAAGTCATGCGTCAAATGTATGCGGATGGTTTATTTGTATAGTATTACAAAATGGAATGGGAGGATAAGTTTATTATTCCCCCATTTATAATCAAAGTGAGTTAATTGGATTTAAAATGAAAAAAATCTTATTTTCTAATATTATTTTAATGTCATTATTATTTACAGCAAGTCATGTATGTGCAGAAAATAAATTAAAAATTGATGACAATCAATGTCTGGTCAGTCAAGATGTTCAACAGGAAGATGATATTTATACAGCGAAAACGCTGATATTAAAAATAGGCGATTGTCATCAGTCAAGTCAGCAATATCAAAAAATAGGTGAGTTTGATGTCCCTAACGATACACCAAAACTCGATTGGGTACTTGCTAAGAAAATCAATAATAAACAGTACATTATTGCCATGATGTCATTCGATGCTGATTTTCGAGATCAGCAACGAGATATAAATTATACCAGATATTATATGCCAACGATTTATACATGTACTCATCAGCAGTGTAAAAGTGAAAACGGCAGACTAGATCATTTTATTTCTGCTGGGGGTGATTTAAAAAACTTTAGTACTAATCAATTTATCAGAAAATATCCTTATAAATTAAAAAACATGCTTGAAAAGGATTTAAATACACAGTTATTTAAAGATTGGTTTAATCAAAATACCATTCAAGGCGTTACCTTAAAAACAATACCGTTGAGTGCTGAGTCATATCCATTGACAGATCTAAACATCAATGTAGATAAAAATACTGCTTTTACCGTGTTGGATATTAACGCTCGATATTTAAATATCATTTTTATGGATAAAAAAGGTAAAAAGATACAAGGTTGGATTAATTGTGAAGCAACCAACTTATGCCAATCATTTAATAAATAAAGGTCATTTGGCAAAAAAACTGAAAATACCACATGAGCGTAAATCTGATATGTCATGCGTTTGGTTGTTTATTTACAAAAATAGACGATAGATTCTGTCTGCTACTGTTTTGTTGAGAATAAAAATCATTTACAGAAATATATTTGCAATAAAGTCCAAAAATCAATCCAAAGTCTAAGCTTTACGTCTAGTAAGTTAATGACAAAATCAGTACAATAGATAATATTTTTATTTACGTATTTTGATGATTTTTTGTTCAAAAAAAGCCATCAAATCAACAATCGATGGATTGTATTTGCTAGGAGTTATCCCCGCATGAGTGCCATTACTCCCTATGAATGGGCGATTATCGCGTTTGTTATTGGCGTGACCTTTTTGTGTGTCTTTATGCTTACCGTGCCGTTGTTGCTTGGTGGTAAAGCATGGGGTCGTGCAAAACAAGAACAATTTGAATCTGGTGTAGTGAGTGCGGGCGGTGCGCGTATTCGTTTATCAGCGAAGTTCTATTTGGTTGCAATTTTCTTTGTGGTATTTGATCTAGAAGCCTTGTATTTGTACGCATGGGCGACATCTGTGCGTGAAGTTGGTTGGATTGGCTTTAGCGTGGCTGCGGTATTTATCTTGGTGCTATTGATCGGCTTGATTTATGAGATGAGTACAGGTGCATTGAATTGGGCACCAGCAGATCGTTTGAAAGCCGCAGGTATCAAACCAAAAATTGGTTCACCAAATATGAATATTGCTGACGTGACTCGTTTTAATAATATTCAAGAACTGGTACAAGACCCTACTGGTAAAATCCCAGCACAATCTGCGCATAAAGATATTAAAGATCCAAATGGCGTTGTGACTTTGGCGAAGGAGTAATCGACTGTGAAATATACTTTAACCCGTGCAAATCCAGATGCCAATCAATACCCACTACAAGAGCGTGAAGTATTGGGGGGTGATCCATTACAAGAAGAAATCGACAAGAATATTATTCTGACCAAATTAGAAGACGTCATGCATACAGCGGTCAACTGGGGGCGTAAGCACTCAGTTTGGCCGTTTAACTTTGGTACATCTTGCTGCTATGTTGAATATGCGACCACATTGACAGGCGTACACGATTTATCACGTTTTGGTGGTGAAGTGATTCGTGCGTCACCACGTCAAGCGGATTTGATGATTGTAGCAGGTACTTGCTTTATGAAAATGGCACCAGTTATCCAACGTTTGTATGAACAAATGTTGGAGCCAAAATGGGTGATTTCAATGGGTGCATGTGCCAACTCGGGCGGTATGTACGATATTTATTCTGTTGTACAAGGTGTAGATAAAATCATTCCTGTGGATGTTTATATCCCAGGTTGCCCGCCACGTCCAGAAGCATTGATTCAAGCCTTGATGCTATTGCAAGATCAAATCCAAAAAGAACGTCGTCCATTGTCTGCCGTGATTGGTGATGACTTAAAACCAGTCTATAAGCCAAAAATGATGCCAGAGCGTGACCGTAAAAATGCACAACGTATTGCGGTAACCAATTTACGTTCGATGGATGAAGTGAAATAAATCGGCTAAAAAGTCATGGTGGGTGGTGCGTGTAGTGAGTTTGTTAAATCATTACATCACCAAGCAAAAGAATTTAATGTTGAAAATAGGAAGCCAAGTGTATGGCTGAAACCGAAAATACTGTGCCAGATGTGGAAGTTGATACCCGTCCAGCCTTTACTGTGATTGAAGAGCTCAAAGCCAAATTTGGTGATAGCTTTTTAGTACAGGCGACGTTTGAGAACTTCCCAACCATTTGGGTTGAGCGTACTGCCATCCAAGATGTGTTGATGTTCTTGCGTACTTTGCCACGTCCTTATGTGATGTTGTTTGACTTGTCAGCGGTTGATGAGCGTTTACGTAACAACCGTCAAGGTCTGCCAGCGTCTGATTTTACTGTGTTTTATCATTTGTTGTCTTTGGAGCGTAATAGCGATATTCGTATCAAAGTGGCATTGAGTGATGATGATTTGAATATGCCGACTGCTACCAATATTTGGCCAAATGCCAACTGGTATGAGCGTGAAGCATACGATATGTTTGGTATCAATTTCGAAGGGCATCCAATGCTACGTCGTATCTTGTTGCCAACCTATTGGGAAGGTCATCCATTGCGTAAAGAATATTCTGCACGTGCTACAGAATATACACCTTATATGCAAAACAAAGCCAAGCAAGATTTTGAACAAGAACATCTACGTTTTGTGCCTGAAGATTGGGGCTTAAAACGTGGTACTAAAGATGAAGACTTCATGTTCTTGAACTTGGGTCCAAACCACCCTTCTGCACACGGTGCGTTCCGTGTAGTATTGCAGTTGGACGGTGAGGAAGTGATGGACTGTGTGCCAGATATCGGCTATCACCATCGTGGTGTGGAAAAAATGGCTGAGCGTCAAACATGGCATTCGTTTATTCCTTATACTGACCGTGTCGATTATTTGGGTGGTTCTGCACAAAATATGCCTTATGTCATGGGTGTGGAGCAATTGGCAGGCATTACCGTGCCAGATCGTGCTCAATGTATCCGTGTCATGCTGAGTGAATTATTCCGTATGAGTAACCACTTGGTATTTATCGGTACAGCGATTCAGGATACGGGTGGTATGACACCAGTATTCTATATGTTTGCTGACCGTCAAAAAATCTTTAACATTGTTGAAGCGATTACTGGTTATCGTTTGCATCCATCTTGGTTTCGTATCGGTGGTACTGCACATGACTTACCAAATGGTTGGCATAAACTAGTACAAGAATTGCTAGATTGGATGCCAAAACGTTTGGACGAATACCATAAAGCAGCCTTGAAAAACTCAGTATTCCAAGGTCGTACCAAAAATGTTGCACAATATGATGCCAAGTCTGCATTGGCTTGGGGTGTAACGGGTACAGGCTTGCGTGCGACAGGTATTGATTTTGATGTGCGTAAAGCACGTCCATACAGCGGCTATGAGAATTATGATTTTGAAGTGCCAGTAGAGTACACAGGTGATGCCTATGCCCGTGTAATGGTGCATTTCCACGAAATTCGTGAATCATTAAAAATCATTAAGCAATGTTTGGATAATATGCCTTCTGGTGCGTATAAAGCTGATCACCCATTGGCTGTTCCACCACCAAAAGACAAGACATTAAAAGACATTGAAACCTTGATTACGCACTTCTTGAGCGTATCGTGGGGTCCTGTGATGCCAGCGGGCGAAGCCAGTGTGATGGCAGAAGTGGTCAAAGGTGCAAGTAATTACTACTTGACGTCTGACAAAGCCACCATGAGCTATCGTACGCGTATTCGTACGCCTACATTTACCCATTTACAGCAAATCCCATCGGTGATTAATGGCAGCTTAGTGTCTGACTTGATCATTTATTTGGCGACAATTGATGTCGTGATGGCGGACGTGGACCGTTAAGGGGTAATAGAATTATGATGATTTTAACTGACAAAAAACCACGTGTGAATGTAGAAGGCATTTTGACTAGCGAAGAGCTACACGAGATTGACCACTACATGCACCATTATCCTTATCCACGTGCAGCATGTTTGGATGCCCTAAAAATTGTGCAACGTCGCAATGGTTGGGTAGATGACGCACAAATGAATGCCATTGCACAAGTGCTAGGCATGAGTTTAGCGGATTTGGAAGGGGTGGCAACATTTTATAACCGTATCTATCGTCGTCCTGTTGGTCGTCATGTGATTTTGGTTTGTGATTCGATTGCGTGTTTCTTGATGGGTGCAGAAAGTTTGACCGAAGCATTCCAACGTGAATTAGGCATCCAATTGGGTCAAACCACGGCGGATGGTCGTTTTACTTTATTGCCAATTTGCTGTTTGGGCAATTGTGATAAAGGTCCAACGTTGATGATTGATGAAGATACGCATGGTTTGGTTGAGATTAGCTCAATCAAAACTTTGTTGGAGAAATATGTATGAACCAACAACCAATCCCAATTTATGGCGATGGCAATCCAGAAACGCATCCACTGACTTGGCGTTTGAGCAAGCATGAGCAAGTGCATGATATTGCTGATTATGAAGCATTAGAAGGTTATGCAGGTTTCAAAAAAGCCATCAGCATGACACCTGCTGAAGTATTAGAGGCAGTCAAAGCCGCAACAGTAAAAGGTCGTGGTGGTGCAGGTTTCCCAGCAGGGATTAAATGGTCATTGATGGCACCGAATGATGGTGGCCCACGCTATTTGATTTGTAATGCTGATGAAATGGAACCAGGTACATTCAAAGACCGTCTATTGATGGAGCGTTTACCGCACCAATTGATTGAAGGCATGTTGATTGCTGCTTATACCTTAGAAGCTACACAAGGCTATATCTTTATTCGTGGTGAATATATCGAAGCTGCACAATATCTTAATGCTGCTTTGGATCAATGCCGTGAAAAAGGCTACTTGGGTGACAATATTCTCGGTACCAACTGGAATTTTGAATTGCATGTGCATACCGGTGCAGGGCGTTATATCTGTGGTGAAGAAACGGCATTGATTAACTCTTTAGAAGGTCGTCGTGCTAATCCACGTACTAAGCCGCCTTTCCCACAAGTGGCAGGGGCTTGGGGTCGTCCAACGATTGTCAATAACGTGGAAACTTATAACAACTTGCCAGCGATTTTATTGCGTGGTGCAGAATGGTATATCAATCTTTCTGCACACAAGTCTAAAGACCCAGGTACCAAGATTTATGGTGCATCGGGCAAAGTCAAATTCCCAGGTTTGTGGGAATTGCCATTTGGTACGACAGCACGTGAAGTGATTGAAGACCATGCAGGCGGTATGCAAGACGGCTTGACCTTGAAAGCATGGCTACCAGGTGGTGCATCAACTGACTTTTTGACTGCAGATCATATTGATCTACCGATGGACGGTGAAAGCATCATGAAAGCAGGTTCTCGTTTGGGGACCTGTCTATTGATGGTGGTTGATGAAACCCAATGTATGGTGTCTTTGACCCGTAATTTAGAAGAATTCTTTGCACGAGAGTCTTGTGGTTTCTGTACCCCTTGCCGTGACGGTTTACCTTGGAGTGTCAAAGCCTTAAAAGCCATTGAACATGGTGAAGGCAAGATGGAAGATATCCAACACTTGCAAGAATTGACCAAAAAATTGTGGATTGGTAAAACCTTCTGTGCCCACGCACCAGGAGCGATGGAACCACTACAAAGTGCATTAAAATATTGGCGTAATGAATTTGAAGCAAAAGTGACCGATCGTCCAGTTGCTCAAGTTCAACCAGCTGAACAAGCATAAGGAATACGACAATGGCTACTATACATGTCGATGGAAAATCTTATGAAGTCAATGGCTCTGAAAACTTGCTACAAGCATGTTTGTCACTTGGCTTAGATATTCCATATTTTTGTTGGCACCCTTCTTTAGGTTCTGTGGGTTCATGTCGTCAATGTGCGGTGACCCAGTATGCCAATCCAGAAGATACCCGCGGTCGTTTGGTGATGTCTTGTATGACACCTGCTGCGGACAATACGTATATTTCGATTGAAGATAAAGAAGCGGTTGATTTTCGTGAATCAATCATTGAATTGTTGATGACCAATCACCCACATGACTGCCCAGTTTGTGAAGAAGGTGGTCACTGTCATTTACAAGATATGACCGTGATGACAGGTCACGACCGTCGTCGCTATCGCTTTACCAAGCGTACTCATCACAATCAAGAATTGGGTTCGTTTATCGCCCATGAAATGAACCGTTGTATCGCATGCTATCGTTGCGTGCGTTATTACCGTGATTATGCAGGCGGTACAGATTTTGGTGTATATGCCAATGCATCACGTGTGTATTTCGGTCGTCCAGAAGATGGCGTGTTGGAATCAGAATTTTCAGGTAACTTAACTGAAGTCTGTCCAACGGGTGTATTTACCGATAAAACCCATTCTGAACGCTATAACCGTAAATGGGATATGCAATACGCACCAAGTATTTGCCAAGGCTGTTCTTCAGGCTGTAACATTTCTCCAGGTGAACGTTATGGCGAATTGCGTCGTATCGAAAACCGATTTAACGGTGAAGTCAACCAATATTTCTTGTGTGATAAAGGTCGTTTTGGTGCAGGTTATGTCAATAATGCAGACCGTCCACGCCAACCACAATTACGTTTGAATGGCAATGCTACAAAGCTTGATACTGATCGTGCTTTGGACGATGTGATTGCAAAATTACAAGGCAAAAAAGTCTTGGGTATCGGTTCACCACGTGCCAGCTTAGAGAGTAACTTTGCGTTGCGTGAATTGGTTGGTCAAGCCAACTATTCAACAGGGATGACGCAAAAAGAGCAAAGCTTGGTGGAATTGGTTGCCGACATCATGCAAACCGAAGGCATTTATACGCCAAATATGCGTGAAATCGAAAGCTATGATGCAGTGGTGATTCTGGGTGAAGATTTAACCCAAACTGCACCGCGTATGGCTTTATCTGTACGTCAAGCTGCCAAAAACAAAGGCAAGCAAATGGCGGCAGATCGCAAAACACAAGATTGGTTGGCTGAGCCAGTACAACGTATTGCTCAAACTGAAAAATCACCGATTTTTGTCTTTGCGGTAACACAAACCCGTTTATTTGACGTTGCTGAAGCGGAAGTGGTTGCTTCACCGAATGACATCGCACGTTTAGGTTTTGCCATTGCAGCCAGCGTGAAAGGCGAAAGCGTGTATGGTGTAGATGAAGATACCAAAGCATTTGCTGAACATGTGGCAGGCGTATTGAAAGCCGCAAAAAAAACATTGGTGATTTCAGGTACAAGTTTGCAAGATCCAGCGATTTTACAAGCTGCAGCCAGTGTGGCACAAAGCTTGGGTGAAAATGCGGGCTTGAGCTTGACTGTACCAGAAGTAAACTCAATGGGCTTGGCATTATTTGGTGGCTTAAGCTTAGAACAAGCTTTTGCACAAGATTATGATACCGTTGTGATTACCGAAAACGATTTATTCCGTCGTTTACCAACTGTTCAGGTACAACAAGCCTTGGCAAAAGCTGAAACCGTGATTGTATTAGACCATAGCGAAACTGAAACTACCCAAGCAGCTGATTATGTGTTGTCAGCAGCAAGTTTTGCGGAAGGTGATGGTACCGTAGTCAGCCAAGAAGGTCGTGCACAGCGTTATTATCAAGTGTATGACCCAAGCTATTACAAGCCAGAATATGTGATTAAAGAATCTTGGCGTTGGTTGCATGCCTTGCACACTGGTGTGAAAGGTCAAGCGATTAGCTGGACAGTCTTGGACGATGTGGTCGAAGATATTGTGCGTCAAGTGCCAACATTACAAGCGATTGCTGATGTTGCTCCAGATGCAAGCTATCGTGTACACGGCTTAAAAATTGCTCGTGAACCACGTCGTTATTCTGGTCGTACTTCGATGCGTGCCAAATTATCCATTCATGAGCCAAAACAGCCAGTCGATAAAGACTCTGCTTTAACATTCTCAATGGAAGGTTATGTCGGTCCGCAAAAAGAATCGTCATTGATTCCATTTGCATGGGCACCAGGTTGGAACTCAACGCAATCTTGGAACAAATACCAAGATGAAGTGGGTGGTCACTTAAAAGGCGGTGACCCTGGCGTGCGTTTATTCGATGTATTGCCAAAACGTGCTAGCCGTAGCTTTGTTGCACCAAATGCCACAGTAACCAATCCTGCAGTATTCCATTTGGTACCGATGTATCATATTTTTGCATCAGGTGAATTTACCATCAAAACGCCAGCAATGCAGTCACGTATTCCTGAGCCACGTTTTGCCATGAATCCGCAAGATGCACAGCGTTTGGGTGTACAAGATGGCAGTACCATGAATGTAAATATTGGTGATACAGCAGTAAGCTTACCTGTACAAATTATTGAGTATTTGCCAGCAGGCTATTTGGGTTATCCAATGGGGATTGCACCAACAGTATCATTGGCTGAGCCAGTCACAATCAGTACTGTGGCACAAGTAGGAGCATCATCATGAATGAAGCTGTTCGTGTAATTCCTGAATGGGCAGTGGGCTACGAGACCTTGTTCTTGGTGGTGCAAGCTGTCGTCATCATGCTTGCAGTGGTGGTGATGGCTGCTGCAATGCCATGGGTAGAGCGTCGTCTGTTGGGCTTATGGCAAGACCGTTACGGTCCAAACCGTGTAGGTCCTTTTGGTATTTTCCAAATCGTTGCCGATATGCTCAAAATCATGTTTAAAGAAGACTGGACACCAAAATTTGCTGATAAATTGACTTTCCGTATGGCACCTGCGATTGCCATGGCGACAGCATTATTGTCGTTTATGGTGATTCCAATGAGTCCATCAATTGGCGTGGCGGATATGAATATCGGGCTATTGTTCTTTATGGCAATGGCAGGTATTGCAGTCTATGCGGTATTGTTCGGTGGTTGGTCTTCAAATAACAAATATGCCTTATTGGGTGGCTTGCGTTCTGCAGCACAAACCATTTCTTATGAAGTATTCTTAGGTATTTCATTGATGGGTGTGGTAGCGATTGCGGGTACTTTTAACTTGCGTGAAATCGTTGAAGCACAACGTGACGTGTGGTTTATCGTTCCACAGTTCTTGGGCTTTATGGTGTTTATCGTGGCAGGCGTTGCGGTCACACACCGTCACCCGTTTGACCAACCTGAAGCAGAACAAGAACTTGCAGAAGGTTATCACGTAGAATATGGTGGTATGAAGTGGGGGATGTTCTTCGTTGCAGAATATGTCAACGTGGTCTTGATCTCGGCATTGATTGTGACTTTATTCTTTGGTGGTTGGTTAGCACCGTTTAATCTTGAAATTCCGTTTATTCCACCAATTTTTTGGTTCATTATCAAGACATTATTCTTTGTGATGATGTTTGTCTTGGCACGTGCGTCATTGATTCGTCCGCGTTATGACCAAGTGATGAATTTTGGTTGGAAAGTCTGTTTACCATTAGCCATCTTAAACTTGTTGGTCACTGGTGCAGTGATTTTATGGTAACTAAGGAGGCAAAAATCGTATGAGTAATTTATTCGCTTCCTTAGGGAAGGTGATTGTTGGTACAGGTACAGTGGTACGCTCGTTAGCCATGGTATTTAGCCATGCTACACGCAAGCGTGATACCATTTTGTATCCAGAAGTGCCTGCAGAAGAAATCGTACCACCACGTTTTCGTGGTCGTATCGTGCTAACCCGTGACCCAGATGGTGAAGAGCGTTGTGTGGCTTGTAACCTGTGTGCGGTAGCATGTCCTGTCGGCTGTATTTCATTGCAAAAAGCTGAAAAAGAAGATGGCCGTTGGTATCCAGAGTTTTTCCGTATCAATTTTTCACGTTGTATTTTCTGTGGCATGTGCGAAGAGGCGTGTCCGACCACAGCCATTCAGCTGACACCAGACTTTGAATTGGGTGAATACAACCGTCAAGATTTGGTCTATGAAAAAGAAAACTTGTTGATCTCAGGTCCGGGTAAATATCCAGATTATAATTTCTATCGTGTGACAGGTATGGCGGTGACTGGCAAAGAAAAAGGTCAGGCAGAACGCGAATCTGCACCTATTGATGTACGGAGTTTATTACCATGATGTGGCCATTTTATGTGATGGCTATCGTCGCCATCTTATCCACCATTCGTGTGATTACCAACGCCAATCCTGTACACGCATTACTTAATCTTATCGTGTCATTGTTGGCTGTGGCAGGTATTTTCTTTATCGTCGGTGCACCATTTGCTGGTGCATTGGAAGTCATCGTCTATGCAGGGGCAATCATGGTATTGTTCGTGTTTGTGGTGATGATGTTGAACCTAGGTTCACACACTGTCATGCAAGAAAAATCATGGTTAAGCTCATCCACATGGGCTTGGCCAGCAGCTTTAAGCTTTATCGTTGGTTTGGTTTTGGTCTGGTCAATGTCAGGTACTGCGTCAGACAAGGTGATGGGACAAGAAATCATTGGTCCAAAACTGGTCGGTATTGCCTTATTTACCAAATACTTATTATTAGTTGAAATCGCTGCATTATTACTGTTGGCTGCTTTGGTAGCAGCATATCATCTTGGTAAACGTGGTGCAGAAGAAGAGGAGCAAGGCTAATGGGAAATATTCCTTTGGAACACGGCTTAATCCTTGCAACAATACTTTTTGCACTGGGATTTTGTGGCGTGATGGTACGTCGCAATGTGTTATTTATCTTGATGAGCTTAGAGATCATGATGAATGCTGCGGCACTTGCCTTTGTTTTGGCAGGTAGTGCGTGGAAACAGCCTGATGGTCAAATTATGTTTATTTTTATTTTGACTTTGGCAGCAGCAGAAGCATGTATCGGGTTGGCTATCGTTCTTCGATTCTATCATCGCTTCCATCATTTGGATGTTGATGCGGCAAGTGAGATGCGCGGATGAGTTATTTATATTTAACAATTCTTTTCCCGCTAATTGGCTTTGTATTATTAGCGGCAGGACGAGATAGACTGTCTGAAAATGTAGCAGCGGTGATTGGTGTAGGTGCGGTAGGTTTATCAGCATTGACGGCTTTAATTGTCGGCATTGAGTTTTATCAAGCACAACCAAGCTGGACAGCTGAAACTGTAGGTTATAACCAACATCTTTGGACGTGGTTCAATGTCGGTGGTTTTGCCCCTGCATTTGGTTTGTACTTAGATGGCTTATCTTTGTTAATGCTTGGCATGGTGACTGGTGTGGGCTTTTTGATCCATATCTTTGCATCATGGTATATGCGTGGCGAAGAAGGCTATG
The DNA here is from genome assembly GCF_041928215.1 of Hubeiibacter jixunmingi. Taxonomy (NCBI): domain Bacteria; kingdom Pseudomonadati; phylum Pseudomonadota; class Gammaproteobacteria; order Moraxellales; family Moraxellaceae; genus Hubeiibacter; species Hubeiibacter jixunmingi. The sequence goes on from NZ_JBHFHK010000003.1 coordinate 33,765, forward strand.
CACGCTTTTTCTCTTACTTCAACCTATTCGTCGCCAGTATGGTGGTGTTGGTATTGGGCGATAACATGGCGTTATTGTTCTTGGGTTGGGAAGGCGTAGGTCTATGCTCTTATTTGTTGATTGGTTTTTATTATGCCAATCCAAGCAATGGTTGGGCGGCCATCAAAGCATTCACGGTTACTCGTGTTGGTGATATTTTCTTATTGATTGGCATGTTCTTGTTGTATCAACAATTTGGTACTTTGGATATTCGCCCAATCGTGGATAATGCCAAAGAAATCTTAACAGGTCAGAATATTGCGTTCTGGACAGCGTTGATGTTGTTCTTGGGTGCGGCAGGTAAATCAGCACAGATTCCATTACAAACTTGGTTGGCAGATGCGATGGCAGGTCCTACACCTGTATCAGCGTTAATCCACGCAGCGACCATGGTTACTGCGGGTGTGTATTTGACTAGTCGTTTGTTCCCAGTATTCCAAGCAGCACCAGAAATTTTAACCTTCATTTCGGTAACAGGTGCGGTAACATTATTGGTTGCAGGCTTTGCGGCATTGGTACAAACCGACATCAAACGTATCTTGGCATACTCAACCATGAGTCAGCTTGGTTATATGTTTATGGCGGTCGGTGCAGAAGCGTATCAAGCAGGCTTGTTCCATATGCTGACTCACGCATTCTTTAAGGCATTATTATTCTTATCATCTGGTGCAGTGATTCTTGCTTGCCATCACGAACAAAACATCTTTAAGATGGGCGGTTTGTGGAAAAAGATTCCATTTGTATTTGCCTGTTTCGTGGTCGGTGGTGGTGCATTAGCGGCGTTACCATTTATTACCGTAGGTTATTTCTCTAAAGATGCGATTTTGGCAGCCGTGTATGCACATGGTCATATGGCGAATTTAGAAGTATATGGCTATTTGTATTGGGCTGGTGTTGTGGGTGCGTTCTTAACCTCAATCTATACTTTCCGCTTGATTTGGGTGGTATTCTTTGGTGAAGAGAAAACTCATGCACACGCTATCCACGGTGTAACTTACTGGGCACCATTGTCTGTATTGTTAGTATTATCGACGGGTGTTGGTGCATTATTAAAAGCACCTGTAGAAAAATTATTAAATTCTGCACAAATTCCTGCATTTATCGTGCCTGAAAACTTGGCAGAACAAGTGCATCATGCAGAATTGACCGCAGTAGGTATTGCTTTGGCTGGCTTGGTAGTTGGTGTAATTTTATTTGCATTTGCGTATTCAAGCGTAAAATCTGTAGCAAATACTGGTTTTGGTCGTGGTGTTGCACATCTATGGCGTTCAGCATTTGGCTTTGATGCCTTGTATGACTTAATCTTTGTCAAACCTTATTTATTGCTCGCACGTATCTTTGGTCGTGATCCTGTAGATAGCTTGTGGCTGGCATTACCTGCCATCGTAAAAGGTGGTAATAAAGCAGCCAGCTGGCGTCAAACAGGTTTGTTACGTGAATATGCTGCCAGTATGGGCTTGGGTGTAATTGTGTTATTAATTATTCTGATTGTCACTCAGGTGGGGGTATAAGATGGAAAATAATTTACTTCTCCCTGCATTGATTTTGGTGCCATTTTTTGCAGGTCTGTTGTGTTGGCTTGCCGACCGTATGGGCAATACTGTACCAAAATGGATTGCCTTGATTGGTATGCTGATTACATTAGGTTTAAGCTTAATGTTATGGAGTACAGGTACTTATAGCTTTGAAGCACAAAGTGCAGTGCCACAATGGGCAGCACAATTCCACGTACCATGGATTCCGACTTTAGGTATTAGCATTCACTTGGCAACCGATGGCTTGTCAATGCTCATGGTCGCCTTGACCGCATTACTTGGTGTCTTGGCGGTAGGTTGTTCATGGTCAGAAATTCAAAAGCATGAAGGTTTCTTTTTCCTCAATTTATTATGGAGTTTGGGCGGTGTTATCGGGGTATTCTTAGCCATCGATATGTTCCTATTCTTCTTCTTCTGGGAAATGATGCTAGTACCGATCTATTTCTTGATCGCTTTGTGGGGACACAAGGGCTCAAACGGTCGTACTCGTGACTATGCAGCCAAGAAATTCTTTATCTATACTCAAGTATCTGGTTTGATCATGTTGGTTGGTGTACTGTCTTTGGTATTGATCAACTATTCACAACGTGCAGAAACTGATCCTAATGCTCTACTGAGCTTTAACTATATGGATTTGTTAGGTACGCACATTCCGCCAGGTTTTGACTATGCGATTATGTTGTGTTTCTTCATTGGTTTTGCAGTGAAATTACCAGTATTTCCGTTACATGGCTGGTTACCAGATGCCCACGCACAAGCACCTACAGCAGGTTCAGTGGATTTGGCGGGTATTTTGATTAAAACTGCTGCTTATGGTCTTTTGCGTTTTACCATTCCATTCTTCCCAGAAGCATCGGCTGAGTTTGCCAATATCGCGATTATCCTTGGTTTGATCGGTATCTTCTATGGTGCATGGTGTGCATTCCAACAAACTGATATGAAACGTTTGTTGGCTTATACTTCTATTTCACACATGGGCTTTATTCTGTTGGCGATTTATGCAGGCAACATTTTGACTTATCAAGGTTTGATGGTGATGATGTTGGCACATGGTCTGTCTTCAGCAGCATTGTTTATTATGAGTGGTCAAGTGTATGAGCGTCTACATACGCGTGATATGCGTTTGATGGGCGGTATGCGTGGTCAGTTCCGTTATTTACCTGTGTTTTTGATGTTCTTTGTAGTAGCTTTGGTTGGTATTCCAGGTCTAGGTAACTTTGTTGGTGAATTCTTAATTTTGATGGGTTCATTTAATAAATATCCAACCTTTACTATTATCGCTGCAATCAGCCTTGTGTTTGCTGGTTTGTACGGCTTGATTTTGATTCATCGTACTTTGTTTGGTCAGCCAAACCCAGAGCAAACGCCTTATTATGATGCTAAGCCAAAAGATTTGACTGCCCGTGAAATCCTGATTTTATCTGTAGCAGCGATTGGTCTGATTTGGTTAGGTATCTACCCGCAAACGATTTTGGATGTGTCACATTCAAGTTTGCAATGGATCGTGGATAGTTTCAGTGTTGCACAATCTATGCCATTGTCTTCAATTAATGCTACGGAGATTCAATAGTCATGAACTTTACTATTTCATTTTCGCAGCTACTGCCTTTAGTGCCAGTGATGATTGTGGCGTTGACTACAATCATCGTGATGTTGTTGGTGTCTCTTAAGCGTCATCATGATTTGGCAGCGACCGCAAGTGTGTTGGGTTTAAATATTGCAGCATTGTGGTTGGTTAAAGATCTATATTTAAAAGTGCCATCAGCTGATGTGATGGGCTTATTTACTGTAGATAGCTTTGCACGTGTATTTATGTTGATGGTGGTGATAGCATCATTGGCTTGTATGACGTTGTCACACGCATATTTATCAAAATTCAAAGACAATAAAGAAGAGCTTTATATCTTATTGCTTGCATCAGTGACTGGTGCAATGTTAATGGTATCAAGTACGCATTATGCATCGTTCTTTATGAGTTTAGAGTTGATGTCGATTCCAGTATATGGCATGTTGGCTTATACCTATCATCGTCAGCGTTCGCTTGAGTCGGGCATTAAATACTTAGTATTGTCTGCGACGGCATCAGCGATGCTCTTGATGGGTATGGCATATCTTTATGCTTATACAGGCGAGATGTCGTTTGCTATTTCTGCTATGGAAATAGTAAAAGCGTTGCATGAGCCTTTGGTGGTGATTGGTCTAGGCTTGACTATATTTGCAGTGGCGTTCAAATTGTCTTTAGCACCTTTCCACAAATGGACAGCAGATGTCTATCAAGGCGCCCCTGCACCGATGGCAACTTTCTTGGCATCTGCTGCGAAAGTGGCGACTTTAGGTCTATTCTTACGTTATGTCTATACTTCAGGTGCGTTGGTACTTGACGGTGTCATGACTGTATTGACCGTGATTGCTATCTTATCGGTATTCCTAGGTAACTTGTTGGCATTGAATCAAAATAATTTAAAACGTATTTTGGCATATTCTTCAATTGCTCATTTTGGTTACGTTTTGATTGCATTAGTCAGCACAGATATTTCTGCATTAGCTGCGATTAATACTTATATCATCAGTTATGTATTAACGACTATTGGTGCCTTTGGTGTGATTGCTTTGATGTCTAGTCCATTCAATCATGAAGCAGAAGCTGAAACCTTGGAAGACTACCGTGGCTTGTTCTGGCGTCGTCCAGTATTAACCGCAACATTGACGGTGATGTTATTGTCATTGGCAGGTATTCCATTGACCGCAGGTTTTGTTGCCAAGTTTATGATCGTATTACAAACTGTTGCAGTGATGAACTGGTGGCTCGCTGGTGTGATCATCATTGGTAGTGGTATTGGTTTATACTATTATTTGCGTGTTTTGGCAGTGCTTTATATGGCACCGATTGACAAGCCAAATCTTGATGCTGAAAAGCATTGGGGCAAAACTGCTGGTGGTATCATGGTACTCGTTGCTGCATTACTTGTATTGGTATTGGGTGTTTATCCAGAGCCAATGTTAAAAGTAGCCGAGTTTGCTAAAATCGAAGTTTTACAATAATTTTTCAGCTTTAAAGATTATTGTTGCACAAAAAAGCCTACTGTAAATGCAGTAGGCTTTTGTATTATGAGAGAACTGTTCTATAATAAAGGTCTGTTCAAGTACAATTTTGCCCAAAGGTCAGCTATCATGTCTATTCAAGAAATCCGCCATCCGCTTATCCGCCATAAACTTGGTTTATTACGTCGTTCAGACATGAGTACTAAAAATTTTCGTGAGTTGGCTCAAGAAATAACCATGTTATTGGTCTACGAAGCAACAAAAGACTTAGAGCTTGAAAATCATACCATTTCGGGCTGGGCTGGAGATGTCAGTGCTGAGCGTATCGCAGGTAAAAAAATAACGATTGTGCCTATTCTTCGTGCTGGTATTGGTATGTTAGAAGGCGTGTTGAATTTGATTCCGAGTGCCAAAGTGAGTGTTCTAGGCTTAGAGCGTGATGAAGAAACATTACAAGCACGTACTTATTACAAAAAATTAGTTCCAGATGTAGCACAACGTCTAGCAATGATTATCGATCCGATGCTTGCAACAGGTAGCTCTTTGGTGGCAGCGATTGATGTGCTGAAAGCCAGTGGCTGTAAAGATATTCGTGTTATGGTCTTGGTTGCAGCACCAGAAGGCATAGCATTCGTTGAAAAACATCATCCTGACGTGCAAATTTATACTGCGTCAATCGATCAAGGTCTAAATGAACAAGGTTATATCTTGCCTGGTTTAGGCGATGCTGGCGATAAAATTTTTGGTAGCGTGCAAAAGTGCTAATTATTGCCAATCTTGCTCTATAACTGTAACGATAAAAAAACAGCACCTAGAATACTAGGTGCTGTTCTTTATGCTCAAACCAAGATTAGCGATTGAAGCGATCCCAAGCTTGACGAGCCGAGATTTTAGCTTCTTCCCACTTCAAGCGAGATTCGCCTTTGATTTCATGCCACTTGGCTTCTAAGTCATTTTCATGGTCTTCGAAACGTGCATCGACTGGATAATAGTTACGGCTTTCATAACCTACACGGTAAGCAGGGTAGTAGTCACGCTCGTATTCGTAGCCAGTGATAGGGTTTTGTGAATATACTTCACGCCAGTAAGCTTCTTCGAGCGTTGGATCAGCAAGCTCTGCAACTGCTTTACCAGCACCGCCACCTACGACTGCACCAATTGCACCACCAACGATTGTACCAAGTGGACCTGCAACTGAACCTACTGCTGCGCCGATTACCGCACCAGAAGCACCGCCGATACCAGTACCTGCTGGATGCGAACCTGGCTCACCCGTGATTGGGTCAGCATTCAAATCTTCACGCACTTCTTTAGGAAGGGTCTTTACTACGTCTTTATCAATTTCATTGTTACTCATCGTATTACATCCTCTAAAGCATAATAGGTTTTATGAACATCAGCACATGTTCGATCGATTTGAGTGAGGTGGCTGTGTATATGTTAATCATAAACAGATATAAAAGAGTGAGATATAGCGAAGTTGTAAAGTAGGTAAGCAACTGTTATTGAAATTACACTTTTAAGTAAAGATATACTTTGCTTATGTATTTATCACACAAAATGATTGACTATAAAAAAACTGATTTTTTCTAAGTATTTGATATTTATTAAATTTAAAAATATTATCCTATTATTTAAAGATACAATAGGATAATATGTGATGATTTTAACAAAAGTTAAAAATTTCGTAATGCATTATGCATTCGCTTGTTTTTGGCAATAATCCAAGAATGCTTTTAGACCAGGTCCCTGATATTTCTGACGATGAACCAGTAGATATAATTGGCGAGTTAAATTCCAAAAAGGCGTATCTAAAATCACCAATTGCCCTTTTTCAACAAAAGGTTGAATGGCTAAAGTCGATGCACAAGTAATACCTAATCCCTGAGCCACGACATTCAGGATCGTTTCATTATGCCCCAAAGTCAGACGGATATTTGGATGATCTAAATTTGGTAAAATCATTTGATCAAATACTTCTCTTGTGCCTGAACCTTGTTCACGTAAAATCCAATCGACATCGACAAAATCATCCGCCGAGAATTTGTGCTGTTGAGATTTGAGCTGAGCTAAAGCATGGTTAGGTGCACAGCAAATCGCTAGCTCATCACTTTGCCAAGGAATACATTGCAACTGTGGCATATTGCATGAGCCTTCAATAAAGGCGACATCAAGTTGATATTGATTGACCGCATCAATCATTTGACGGGTATTGCCCGATTGTAGTTGTAAATTGGCTTTTGGATATTGGATAAAAAAGTCAGTAACCAATTGTGGAATCAAATAATCGCTAATAGTTAAGGTCGCACCCAAACGTAAATCAATGCCTTGTAACTCACCGCGTGCGACTTGTTCAAAGGCTTCACAACGTCCCAAAATTTCTAAAGCCTGTGGTAATAAATAACGTCCTAAGTCATTAAGCTGTAAACGCTTGCCTTGACGATCGAACAAAGGCGAGCCTAAGCCGTCTTCTAAGTCGGACAATGCCATACTGGCAGCACTTTGCGTCAGTCTTACCGCATCACTGGCTCGGGTAACAGTACCTTCTTGAGCGACGGCAACAAAAACCGCTAATTGACGCAATGTCATACGCATAATAACTACCTTTCAATCATAGGCTAAAATCACTGATTTATGCTAACATGGATTGATTAAATTTTCTTGTGATTTCGGCATGATTGATGAAAAATTTCTCGCAACCCAAGTAATTTCTATTCATACTTGGTCTGATACGCTATTTAGCTTTACTGTAACACGTCCTGATAGCTTTCGCTTTACTGCTGGGCAGTTTGCACGGATTGGTATTTTAGTTGATGGTGAGCTGATTGTGCGAGCTTATTCAGTAGTGTCATCACCATATGATGAGTATTTGGAATTTTTCTCTATTGTTGTGCCTGATGGTGCGTTTACTTCACGCTTACAGCATTTACAGCTTGGTGATACGTTGTATATTGAAAAAGTACCGTATGGCTTTTTGACTTTGGCTCGCTATCAACAGCCTGCACCGCAAGATTTATGGCTATTGGCGACAGGGACGGGGGTTGCACCATTTATTTCTATGCTGCAAGATTTTAAGACTTGGGAAGATTATCAACATATTATCTTGGTCTATAGTGTGCGGACGGCACAAGAATTGGCATATCAAGATAAAATCGCTGAGATAAAAGCGTTATTTGCTGATGAGCCTGCCAAATTGACGTTTATTCCAATTGTTACCCGTGAAGTCGTGCAAGGGGCGTTAAATCAACGTTTACCGCAATTGATTGCATCAGGTGAGCTTGAGCGTGTGGCAGAATTAAAATTTGATGTAACTCGTAGTCATGTCATGTTGTGCGGTAATCCGCAAATGGTGGAAGATACCAAAGAAAGCCTAAAAGCCATCGGTCTGACCATGAATAGACGTGGTGAAGGCAATATTGCGGTGGAAAATTATTGGTAATATTTGCATTTTGAATATCTTTACAAGCCATAAATGATAAAAGCTCTATCAAAAAATAGAGCTTTTATTTTAATAAAATCAAAAAAAATTAAAGACTTACACAACGTCCTTCATCATCACAAATTTTTCCACTGCCCTGATTCATTGGTGAAGTATAATTTGGACTGGCACTTGGGGCAGGGCCGCTTGATGTATTGCGATTCGGATTGCCTAAACTTGGTGGCAAACTATTACTTGGCATTAGGCTGTTGCTATTTAGAGTGATTTTGAAATTATCGTACAAATCATTTGCCAACTGTTCATAGCCCGAGCGACTAAAGTGCACACCATCTTTGGCTGCTAGCCCTTTTGCTACCCAATTATTCATGCTACAAGCACCACCCATAGCGTCTTGCCAACTCCAATACAGCGTACGATTTTGCTGTGCTAAGCGACGTAATTGGCTCTGCACGGTATCTAGACTTGGCGAACGTGTACCGCAACTACCTGATGTGCTTTGCAAGCTTTCAGGGGCATTTACCACCAAGATGGCTGCATTCGGCAAGGCTTGACGTACTTGGCTAATGGCTTGCTGTACCGCAATCAATTGACTATCGACTTGTGCTTGAAAAGCTTCATTAGTACCATAAGCCAAAATCACCATGTCAGCTTGTGAAGCAGCGATATCTTGGCTCAAACCACTACGCCAGCGTTGCCAATAATCTTGCGTTGCACCATTAATCCCGATTGCTGATACTGTGCCGCCTTTATTGGCACCTAACCAAAAACCACCTAAACTCATTCCCTTATTGGCAGTAACGGTGACAGGCAAAGTCATACTACTCGGTAAAGTCTGCCAACCCGAACGGCTCAAAGTGATTTGACGTTCACCTTGATTATCTTTGATTTTAAGCTGTTGCCCTGCGTCACCTTGTACTAGAATACGTGCATCTTGATATTGATTATTATAATTTTGACTGGTTAGAGTGACACTCGCACCATCAACATCCGCTGTAGCGGTAATACCACCTAAGGCATAGTCACCGTTACGATTAAAACGGCTATTATTTACTGTCCAGCCATTGCTACGATAATCGTGGCGTGCGTTGCGTTGCCCACTGACTTTAGCAGGATAAGCAAAGCCAATCCCCCCCACACCAACATCACTTTGCAACCGTTTACGTAATTGTTCTGTCAAATAATCGCCTGCGGTATGCGAATCGCCAAATTGTACGATATGGACTTTCTGTTGATTAAATGCATTTCTTAACGATGCCAAATTTTCACCAAAATTTTCTACAGGTGCAGCCATCACACTACTACAACACATCGTAGCAAATAGGCTAAAGCAGATTTTAGTCATGCTTAGATTGAGTTTTGTAGGGTATTTCATGTGATGTCCTAAAAAATAACATTAAAATTTGAGCGTAGCATAACAAAAAATCGTATAGAAGTTTTGCTGATTTTGCAAAGCAATGTAATGAAGATGTTCATTATTTTTGATATATGCTGCTCTCTTTTCTATTCCCTAATTATTAAACACCAAATTTTAGCTGTTTTTCACTTTGATTTTTTGCAAAATGGCTTGGGCAATGAGCTTTTGACCATCTGCTGTAAAATGAATACCATCTGCTGTACGCACTTTGGTTATTTTACCATCAATATTAATGCTGTCGCTGTAATGACTTTCATTGCCATTGGTCAATAATAAAGGCTTACTATCAATGACCAGTGCATTATTTTTAGGAATGGTTTGATGATAGACTTGACGTAAAGCATCCATTTGCTGGCTGAGCTCAGGGCGTTTCATTGTAGGTGGCGTAACCCATAATACTTGCACATCACTTTTTTGAGCAGCCTTTAATATACGTTGAATCTTTTCAGCATAAAGTTGATTCCAGCGAGGTGTATTAAAAATCACACGTTTGCCATTTTGGGGATCGCTCACATCCCAAGGGTCGTTTGGCCCTAAGAAAATAATTAAAGCCCCAATATCTGGATTGGCAGTAAGTGTATTTTCAATGGTTTTAGGCCAATCAAAAAACGTGCTGTAGCTCAGCCCTGTACTTTGCTTACTCAAATCAATGCTTTTGACTTGATACTGTTTTTGTAAATCACGCATAACCCAAGGTGCAACACCTTGCATCATTGAATCGCCAGCAAAAAACACTTTTTGGTCGCTACTGATAGACACGCTATCAAGTTCTAAACTTTGCTGCTGTTGCTTTAATAAATGTGCTGCATGACGTTTGGCAAGCTCTTCTTGATGACGTTTTTGTGCTGCGATTTGTTCAGGATATAGGGTCTGATTGAGTTCTTTGTTGCTGAGTTTACTCACTTCAGTCAAGTTTTGCTGAATACCTTGAGTGTAATCAATCACTTGTTGAATTTGTTGTCCAGAACGCCAAGCATCTGCCTGTGATAACTGATCAAATACTGATGTATTTTGATAACTTTGTTGCCAATAACTGCTAATGCTATCTTGTTTTACCCATGTCACCAAAAGTAATGTTGATGCCAAAATTGCACCCACTTTCCAAGGTTGTAATTGCTTTGACTTATTTGATTCAAAATGAGCGTCAGTGTTGTCATTCATCATAGTCTTCCATTATTTTCCAAAAACTAGAAATTGGCGTAAATAAAACCTGGCAAACCTTCAGGTGCTAAACTAAATACCAAAGTGATATACAAAGCAAAAATAACGGGCAAACTCCACCATGGTAATTTTGCCAATAAATTTGCCAATTGCTCACGGCTACGTCCCAAATATGGATAAACTAACCATGCCAATAACATCATGGCTAAAGTCGGTACAAGTGATAAAGTTACCATCACACCATCAAATTGGGTTAGACCTTGCAAAACTTGTACAGCCTGTTCAAAGCTGGCACTACGGAAAAATATCCAGCCAAATGCCACATAATGAAACGTCAGTATAACTGCAAGAAATTTTGCTTTTTGAGTTAGCCAACCACGCCAGCCGACTTTCTTCATACAATTCAAAAATACTAAGGCAATACCGTGAATCGCACCCCATATAAGGAAATTCCACCCAGCACCATGCCACACACCCGAAATAATAAAGGCAAGCATAATATTGATTTGCACACGCCAAAAGCTGGCACGTCCGCCGCCCAATGGGATGTAAATATAGTCACGAATCCATGTCGATAAGGTCATATGCCATTTATTCCAAAAATCTTGGATGTCGGTGGCGAGATAAGGGCGATTAAAGTTTTCAGGTAAACGAAAACCCAATAACAAAGCCAAAGCAATTGCCAAATCAGTATAACCAGAAAAATCAAAAAATAGCTGTAGCGAATAGGCATACACAGCGGTCAATACTTCTAAGCCGTGGAATTGTAAAGGATTGGCAAAAACAGGATTGACCCATAATGTCTCTAACCAACTCGCCAAGACGATTTTTTTGAACAATGCAAAAATAATCAATGCTGCTGCCAAATAGGGCAAGATAATATGGCGTTGTCTGGCTGCTACTCGCTCTGCTCGTGTCATGCTCTGTGGTACATTCGATTCAGTCATGTCCTGTGCAGGCAAATAATTCTGATAATTTCTTGGTTGCCAAAATTTGATGGCATCGCTCATACGAACGATTGGTCCCGCGGTGATACTTGGCACAAAAGACAAAAATGCCAAAGTAACCGATGCAGGTACAGCTTTAATTTTGTTACGGTAGATATCAACCAAATAGCTAATCGCTTGGAAGGTGTAGAAAGAAATACCTAATGGCATCACAATATCCAAAGGTGATATCGAGCTATCAGGCAGATTACGATTCAGTTCACCAATGGTAAAGTTGGTATATTTAAAGAAACACAGATGCAAGGCAAGTGCAGACACCGCAAAGATAAGAATGGTTCCTTTTGAGCTTTGTTGCGTCAGACGATTATGAAAGTGAATGTACACCTGTACAATTGCCCAAACGTAGCTGATGCTTAATAAAAATTGCCACTGCCAACTAAGCACAAATAATAGGCCAGCACCCAACAGCAAATAATTTTGGATTTGAATAGAACGTCGACATGCCCAATACACCACAAAGAATAATAAAAAGCATAAAGCAAATTCGTATGACAAAATAACCATGAAATTGTGCCGACAAAAAAAAGATATAAAAAAGATATAACGATACCAATCTGCGAAAATAATTTAAGCTGAACTGCAAAATGAATCAAAAAATAGACTTAAAAGCAAACCTTAGGACAGCAATCCTTGCAAATATTTATGACGTGCAAAACATGACCTTGTGCATAATTTCAGCTTAAAAAATCTCAATCTTAGCTTAAATATTTACGCTTAAGATATACCGCAAATATAGCAAATTTTGCCTTATTATTCAAATGCCTTGCTTAAGTATTTATGGCTAGAATGATAGTTTTGTGTAACATTGCATTAAAGATTTTCACTGAAATATTTATCTGTATCTTTAATGCGAGCTATTTTAGCTCATGTATTATTTTTGCAATATTTTCAATGCTGAAATTTAGATTAGTTTGTGCAGTCTGTGCACTCACAATCAAACCTTCACCAAAACTAAATAGAATATCAGCTGGTTTATCTGCCTGAATATAATTAAGCTGTTGAAAGCGTTGAGTGAGTATAGCCCGTATTTGAGATTTATGTGCTTGGGCTTTCTTGAAAATCAAACAATCAGACTCAGAAAATTCCGCACAGGCATTAATAAACATGCAGCCATAAAAATCATCGCTCTGAGTCCATGCTTGGATAAAGCTTAAGTAAGCTTTTGCAGTCTCTTCAACTTCATATCTTTGTAAAGCCTCTTGTAGCTGTTCTAGAAACTGCTGATGTCGATAGTCTAATACTGCCAAAATTAAACCATCTTTATTTGTAAAATGTGCGTATAACGTTCTTTTCGTTGTGCCAGCGTGTCTAGCAAGCATTTCTACGCCACAAGCATGAAAGCCATATTGATAAAAAAGAGTAAAGCTATTTTTGATGATTTTTTCTCGAACGTTGTTCATAGATCTTGACCTCGTATTTAAGAAGGTTTAATGTATACTGATTGGTATACTTGTGCAAGCAACATTTAAACAGATTGAAAGGATAAAGATATGGTTAAGAGTAGACTATTTCACGCAACAGAAACGTGTCCACCGAGATTGCCCATAAAAAATATTATGATTGCATGGTTAGGTGCATTTATTGCTATAGCAAGTTTAGCAACAGTTCAATATTGGACAAAATTTCCGATGATTTTAGGCTCTTTTGGAGCAAGTTGTCTATTGATTTTTGCTTATCCATTTAGCCCATTCGCTCAACCTAGAAATGTGATAGGTGGTCATATGATTGCGAGTTTTGTAGGTTTAGCGATTATGGCATTATTTGGCGTGACATGGTGGAGTATGGCGTTGGCAGTAAGTACAGCGATTGCAATGATGTTGATATTTCGAGTTCCTCATCCACCAGCAGGCTCAAATCCACTTATCATTATGCTGGGTGGTGCAAAATGGAGTTTTCTGATTAATCCGACTTTTGTTGGTGCAGTGATTGTGGTTTTGATTGCGTTGATTTATAACAATGTCGGCAAGGATAAACAATATCCAGTTTATTGGATCTGATTTTTAATTTACTTTTTAGATAAAATAAAAAAGCCTTAAGTGAATGACTTAAGGTTTTTCGTATTTGGCTCTCCCACCTGGGCTCGAACCAGGGACCTGCGGATTAACAGTCCGTCGCTCTACCGACTGAGCTATGGGAGAATATGCAGTGCATTATATAGGATTTTTTTGGGTCGTCAAGCACTAAAAAATAAAAAAAATAGAAAAATGACATTAAGTGATTTAAAAATGTACTTTGTGGATTTTTAGTATCGATACACTGTATTTTTGGTATACAGTGTGTTTACAAAAGCAACTTGACTTTTTACACAATCAGTTTACATTAATCAGTATTCAAATTAAATGTGATTAATAGGTGTACATCATGGCAAAAACTGATAAACCAGCAGCAAAAAAAAGCAAACTCTAAAACTTCAGCGAAGACCAATCAAATCGGTCTTGAGCAAGCAGAAATGAAGCCAGTGATTGGTAAGTTGAATGCTTTGCTATCTAGTTACCATATTTTCTACATTAACGTTCGTGGCTATCATTGGAACGTTCGTGGCGAACATTTCTTCTCTCTACATGTGAAATTTGAAGAGCTTTATACAGCACTACAATTACAGATCGATGCGATTGCTGAACGTATCTTGACTCTGGGCGGCACACCTTTGCACGCATACAGCGAATTTGCGAAGTATTCAAGTGTACAAGAACATAAAGACGTTTTTGATGGTCGTGACTGCGTGACTGGCTTAGTTGCTGGTTTAAATGCATTGATTGAAGAGCAACGTGCAATTAGCAACATTGGCAGAAGAGGCGAGCGATCAAGGTTCAGCAGACTTGGTATCTGAATATATTCAAGAACAAGAAAAACTTGTTTGGATGTACAACGCATTCCTTGGATAATTATTGATTATAGGGTTATGAAAGTCAAATTTGTTTTTATAATCCAAATGAAAAAACGCAAATCTTAAAGATTTGCGTTTTTTTTGTGGCTTCAGTTTATTTGCCCGCTGTCCATCCATTGATGATTGGATAACGGCGATCACGTCCAAAAGCCTTGGCACTGATACGTGGACCAATTGCACCTTGACGACGCTTGTACTCGTTACGGTCTGTCAGACCGATGACTTTTTTGACGACTTCAGCGTCAAAGCCTTTCGCAATGATCTCATCTTGGCTCATGTTTTCTTCGATATACATATAAAGAATACCGTCTAAGATGTCATAAGGTGGCAAGCTGTCTTGGTCTTTTTGATCAGGGCGTAATTCTGCTGATGGTGGGCGTGTGATAACACGTTCTGGAATGACTGGTGTTTCGCTTAAGCTGTTGCGATATTTTGCCAATTCAAAAACAATACTCTTGTACACATCTTTTAATGGTGCAAAACCACCGACCATGTCACCATAAAGTGTGCAATAACCTACAGCAAGCTCTGATTTGTTACCTGTAGCTAAAACCAGATTACCAAATTTATTTGATAGTGCCATCAGCATCGTACCACGGGCACGAGCTTGTAAGTTTTCTTCTGTGGTGTCGGCAGGACCATTACCAAAGAATGGATGTAAGGTCTGTAAAAAACCACTGACAATTGGATGAATTTCTGCCACAGCAAAAGTCACACCCAGTGCATTGGCTTGGGCAGTTGCATCTTCAATACTGATTTTTGCAGTATATTGATAAGGCATCATCACGGCTTGTACTCGATTAGCACCCAATGCATCGACTGCAATCGCTAAGGTAAGTGCCGAGTCTATACCGCCAGACAAACCTAAAATCACACCAGGGAATTTTGAACGATTGACATAGTCACGTACTGACATCACCAACAGTTGATAAATTTCTGCTACAGCATCGGTCACTCGGCTAATTGTTTGTATGGCATATTTTTGTTGCTCGTGTTGATATTCAACCATAAGCAATTGCTCATTGGCCAATGATGCAGTGGCTGCCAATTCGCCATCAGCGTTCATTAGCATACTACAGCCATCAAAAATCAAATCATCTTGACCACCAAGTTGATTGACATAGGCAATATTCATATTAAATTTTGTTGCCATACGTTTGAGCAAATCACGACGAACATCTTGCTTGCCTGCTTCATAAGGCGATGCATTCAATACCAATAATGTTTTTGCACCTAGCTTAGCAACTTGTTTAACTGTTTCTTCTGTCCACACATCTTCGCAGATAAGCACACCGAATTTGTGTCCAGCGTGTTCAAAAATTAAGTGTTGCGAGCCTGTTGTGAAATAGCGTTTTTCATCAAATACACTGTAATTTGGCAAATTTTGTTTGCGATAAGTTGCTAAAATTTCACCATTTTTGATCAACACAGCTGCATTATGAAGCTGACCTGCACTGGTAGACTCTACCGCACCAACGATAATTAAAATGTCTTTGATTTTTTTAAGCTGTTCCAAAGCATCGAGTGTACGTTGAGCGATACTTTTTCTTAAAATTAAGTCTTCTGCTGGATAACCAATCAGGCTCAATTCAGGGAAAACAATAATATCAGCACCTTGTTGCTGTGCTTGTTGTGCTTGTTCAGCGATACGAGTTGCATTTTGTTCAATATTGCCCACATGTGGAGAGAATTGAGCAAGAGCAAGTTTGAAGTTACGCATCATTACGATCCTATCTGTGACTTGTCATTGCATACAAAATGTTAAGAATTATTATTAATATAGCTTAGACATTTTGATGTGCGTTGGGTGGATGTTCAGTTTCGCTAGCCTGTAATGGTGATGTGTGAAATGATGTTTAAAAATCAACAACATCTATTATTATACGCGCGAGAACCTTAACAATAATTGTAAGTTAAAACCAGCATTAAATATAGTGATAAATCGTTGTTTTTTGCAAAGCATACAAAAAAATAATCACAAAGATGGCAAAGGCTGTTTTATAATTACTCATCTTCTACAGCGTCATTGATGCAACGCGTGATAAGGAAATTAGGATGAGTTTTTTTAAAGATTTCGCACAGTACAGTCGTGAGCTAATTATGCCAAAGCGTCGTAAATTGACCGTTGGTGAAAAAGAGATGGCACGCCAGATTTTTATGGATGCATTGGATATGGAAAATGTAGAAGTGGTCGCACACCGCTTGGTACTAAAAGACTATGCAATGAGTCCAAATGGTCGCATTTATTTTCATCCAAAAGATTATGTCGATGATTTTAGTCAGCAAGATTTATCAACACAATCATGGTTAATCCATGAATTGGCACATATTTGGCAAATGCAACAAGGTGTGAAAGTAGTGCGTAAGGCACTGTTGGATAGACGCTATCGCTATGTATTGGAGTTGGGTAAAGGCTTTGCTGAATATGGCGTAGAGCAACAAGCCCAAATGATTCAAGATTATTTTCTGCGTAAACAGCGTGGGCAAGATTGTGGATTATATGAGAATTGCATTCCTTTTCTGCAAGACCGAGATGTAAACACACCAACTCAATTGACTTAAAACACGAAACAAAAAAAGAGCATCCGAAAAATGCTCTTTTTTATTACAATTTAGACAAATCGTATATTATTTGATGTCACGTTGTGTTTCGCCGCTATAAAGCTGACGTGGACGACCAATTTTGTACGGTGCAGAATGCATTTCTAACCAATGGCTAATCCAACCCACAGTACGTGCCAAAGCAAAGATCACAGTGAACATTGCTGTTGGAATACCGATTGCTTTTAAGATAATACCAGAGTAGAAGTCTACGTTTGGATATAATTTACGTTCGATGAAGTATGGATCGCTCAATGCGATTTCTTCCAATTTCTTCGCCAATGCCAATTGTGGGTCGTTATTATGACCTAGTGCAGCCAATACTTCGTCACACGTTTCTTTCATCACTTTAGCACGAGGGTCAAAGTTTTTGTAAACACGGTGACCGAAGCCCATCAATTTAGCTTCTTTACGTTTTACTTTTTCCATGAACTCTGCAACGTGTTCAACACTGCCGATTTCATCAAGCATCGTTAATACAGCTTCGTTTGCACCACCGTGTGATGGACCCCAAAGTGCAGAAATACCTGCAGAAATACATGCATAAGGGTTTGCACCAGTAGAACCTGCCAAACGTACAGTAGAAGTCGATGCATTTTGTTCGTGGTCTGCGTGCAATGTAAAGATTTTGTCCATTGCTTTAGCAAATACAGGATTTACTTTGTAATCTGGGTTTGCTGGTGTAGCAAACATCATATACAAGAAGTTTTCTGCATAATTTAGATCGTTACGTGGGTACATAAATGGCTGACCTACAGTGTATTTGTAGCTCCATGCTGCCAAAGTAGGTACTTTTGCGATCAAACGTTTTGCAGTGATTTCACGATGATTAACATCTTCGATATTAAGGTTGTTATGATAGAATGCAGACAACGCACCAACTACGCCAACCATGATTGCCATTGGGTGAGCATCACGACGGAAACCATTATAAAAACGGCTTACTTGGTCATGTACCATAGTGTGGTTGCGAATGTCGTCTTCAAATTTTGCTTTCTGTTCAGCGTCTGGTAATTCACCATTTAACAACAAATAACAAGTTTCTAAATAGCTTGCTTTGGTCGCCAATTGATCAATAGGGTAGCCACGATGCAATAAGATACCTTTGTCACCGTCAATAAAGGTAATCTTTGATTCGCATGACGCAGTAGACATAAAACCTGGGTCAAAAGTGAAATAGCCTTCCTTCAATACACTACCCACATCAATCACATCTGGACCTAAGCTGCCAGAGTAGATTGGAAGTTCTATTCTCTTGCCATCAATCTCAAGAATGGCTTTTTTACCTGTATTTTCAGACATTCAGAAGTGCTCCTGTCTTGGTGAATATCAAAGTTATCATGATGAAGCTCGCTAGCATACTCAATATTGTCAACAATGTCATCATTAATGACGCTTAAGTATCACAGGCGAGAAAAGTCCCTGTTCACACTATCAGATTTATGTGGCGTAATAATTACACTAAAAACTATTCTAGTACGCTCAAATCAGTATTGGGCATACCAGTGAATAATCATTCACCAAAGCATGATAGGATGAGTTTAAAAGTTACAGCTTAGCTTAAACTGAAAACATTGTTACTGTAAATAACTAATTGTAAGCAGATTTAAGTAAATGAACTTTGCATCTATGTTGCTGGTCACTCTTTATAGCCTCAAATGAGGTATTAGATAAATTAAACTTAAGTCTTATAGTGGATGCTAGATTGGATTTTTTTATGCGATGTGTCACATTATTTTCTGATAGATATTATTGTAATGATTGTAAAATCATTGGCTTATCATTTTAATGAGAATCGTTCTTAATTATATAATTCTAAAGCATTTTTTTTGGAGTGATAATTGTAATTTTTGTCTTGTCGCTTTATACTGCTGAGTTACAAAGTTGTTTGTGGATAAGCTTGCGTTGGTGGTTTGCGTACTTATCAAAACATTTATTTTCAGATTTCGATGCCTTTTTTGATTGTAAAAAATTGTTTTGTTTACAATCCTATGGTGTCAGATCATAAACCTATAGGATATTCGCTGTGAAAAACAACAGACCTGTCAATCTGTCCATGGGTCAAGTTTTAGCTGTAAACTTAAAATCCCCTGTGGCGATTGCATCCATTTTACACCGTTTATCGGGTGTAGTTGTCTTTTTATTGATTCCAGTTTTGCTGTGGATCTTGGACAAATCTTTATCTTCTCCTGAAGGTTTTACCTACGTAAAAGAACAAATCTTCGGTAACTTTTTGGTGCGCTTTATTGTTTGGGTGTTTGCGGCAGGTTTGATTTATCACTTTATCGCAGGACTTAAGCATTTATTGGCAGACTTAGGTGTTGCTGAAGAATTACAAAGTGGTCGTACTGCTGCGACTGTGTCTCTCATCTTGTCTGCAATCGGTATCATTGCGGCCTTTATCTGGATTGTATTGTAATGAAAAGTGCAACAGGTTTAACGGGTTCAGGCTCTCGTGATTGGTTTATCCAACGTGTCAGTGCTGTGGTACTGGCAGTTTATACGGTAGTGATTTTTGGCTGGTTATTGAGTCATAGTGGTTTTGACTATGTGGCTTGGTCTGGCTTTATGAAAACTTTACCAATGAAAATTTTATCATTGCTTGCAGTATTGTCTTTGCTTGTTCATGCATGGATCGGTATGTGGCAAGTATTCACTGACTATGTGACGACTCGTCAAATGGGTCCGTCAGCGTCAGGTTTACGTTTGGTCTTGACGTCAGCAGTGATTATTTCAGTTTTTGCTTATGCAATCTGGGCAATCCAAATTTTTTGGGCAAATTGATAGGAACACATCATGGCTAGTGTAAATGAAAATTATACCAATGTAGAAACTTTGAGCTTTGATGCGGTGATCGTGGGCGGTGGTGGCTCAGGGATGCGTGCATCTTATCAATTGGCTCAAGCAGGTTTAAAAGTTGCGGTATTAACCAAAGTATTCCCAACACGTTCGCACACTGTTGCGGCACAAGGTGGTATCGGTGCATCTTTGGGTAATATGCAAGAAGACAACTGGCATTATCATTTTTACGATACCGTAAAAGGCTCTGACTGGTTGGGTGACCAAGATGCCATTGAGTTTATGTGTCGTGAAGCACCTTATGTGGTGTATGAACTAGAGCATTTGGGTATGCCGTTCGACCGTAACGAAGATGGTACGATTTATCAACGTCCATTCGGTGGTCACTCTGCAAATTATGGTGCCAAAGCTGTACCACGTGCGTGTGCTGCGGCTGACCGTACAGGTCATGCTTTATTGCATACCTTGTATCAAAGCAACGTCAAAATGGGTACACAATTTTTCGTTGAATGGATTGCATTAGATTTAATCCGTAACGAAAATGGTGACGTATTGGGCGTAACTGCAATTGACCAAGAAACAGGTAATATTGCCGTATTCCAAGCCAAAGCAACATTGTTCGCTACAGGTGGTGCGGGTCGTGTATATCGTGCATCGACTAACGCGTATATCAATACTGGTGACGGCTTAGGTATGGCAGCACGTGCAGGTATTCCATTACAAGATATGGAATTCTGGCAATTCCACCCTACAGGTGTAGCGGGTGCAGGCGTATTATTGACTGAAGGTTGTCGTGGTGAAGGTGGTATTTTGCGTAACAAAGACGGTGAGCCGTTTATGGAGCGTTATGCACCAACATTGAAAGACTTGGCACCACGTGACTTCGTATCACGCTCAATGGACCAAGAAATCAAAGAAGGTCGTGGCTGTGGTCCAAATGCTGACTATATCTTGTTGGATATGACGCACTTGGGTGCTGAAACCATCATGAAGCGTTTGCCATCGGTATTTGAAATTGGTAAGAAATTCGCCAATGTGGATTGTACGAAAGAGCCAATTCCAGTTGTACCAACCATTCACTATCAAATGGGCGGTATTCCAACCAATATTCACGGTCAAGTCTGTGTGCCAGACGGTCAAGAAATTGCCCCATTAAAAGCACACTACAACAAAGACACCAAAGAATACACTTATGAAGGTGATCGCAATTATACGAAGCCTGTTAAAGGTTTTTATGCGATTGGTGAGTGTTCTTGTGTATCTGTACATGGTGCAAACCGCTTAGGTACCAACTCATTGCTTGACTTGGTGGTATTTGGTAAAGCAGCGGGTAAACATATTATCGAATATGTAACCAAAGAATGTGATGATAAATTTATCCCATTACCAAATGATGTGTTGGAAGGAACGTTAGATCGTATCCGTAAATTGGACAATTCTACTACTGGTGAAAATGCCCAAGATGTTGCGGATGAAATTCGTGAAATCGTACAGTACCATGCTGGTGTATTCCGTACTGCTGAACTGTTGGAAAAAGGTGTAAAAGAAATTCTTGCCCTTGAACCACGTGTACGCAACATCCATTTGAAAGACAAATCAAAAGTATTTAATACTGCACGTATTGAAGCTTTAGAAGTGGAAAACTTGTACGAAGTCGCAAAAGCAACTTTGATTTCCGCTGCTGCACGTAAAGAATGTCGTGGTGCACATACTGTGGTTGACTATGAAGAAGCACCAGATCATCCACAATATTCATACGGTCGTCGTGATGATGAATGGATGAAACACACATTGTGGTTCTCAGCGGACAATCGCTTGGAATACAAACCAGTTCGCTTTACACCGTTAAGTGTTGAAGCCATCGAACCTAAACCACGTACATTCTAATCAGGAGAATACAGATGAGCAGAGGTATCCGCACATTTCATATCTACCGCTATGATCCTGATAAGGATAAAGCACCGTATATGCAAACTTACAAGCTAGAATTGACGGATAAGCATCGTATGTTGCTTGACGCATTACTGGCTTTGAAAGTACAAGACGAAACTTTGACATTCCGCCGTTCATGCCGTGAAGGGATTTGTGGTTCGGATGGTGTCAATATTAATGGTAAAAACGGTTTGGCTTGTTTGTGGAATCTTAACGATTTACCAAACGAAATTACCATCCGTCCATTGCCAGGTTTGCCAGTGATCAAAGATTTGGTCGTGGATATGAATCAGTTCTACGAACAGTACAACAAAATTCAGCCATTCTTGATTAACGATCAGCCACCACCAGCCAGAGAGCGTTTACAGTCACAAACTGACCGTGAGCATTTAGATGGCTTGTATGAATGTATCTTGTGTGCATGTTGTTCAACATCATGTCCATCATTCTGGTGGAATCCAGACAAATTCTTAGGTCCTTCAGCATTATTGAATGCCTATCGTTTTATCATCGACTCTCGTGATAATGCAACCCAAGAGCGTTTGGCACGCTTGGACGATCCATTCAGTTTGTTCCGTTGTAAAGGTATTATGAACTGTGTATCAGTATGTCCTAAGGGCTTAAACCCAACCAAGGCAATTGGTCATATTCGTAGTATGATGTTGGATCAGGCGGGTTAATATAATCCTATTGATTTTCATCAAAAAAGCACATCTGAGGATGTGCTTTTTTTTTGTTCCAAAACAATAAAAAACGTGCTAATCACTATAGCGTCATTAGCACGTCAGTATTATTTAACGTGAGTTCGGTTTAAAAGGCATATTTTTATTGTAATTATATGATTTCTAAAAAGTAGGGTGTGAGAAACATTTTTTCGCAAGACGCACCATTTTAATGCCGTTTTCTGAAAGGTGCGTAAGATGCACCCTACAGACGAATTAAATTTACTTTTAAAATCAAATAATTATATCTTAGTTTATCCCGAACTCACGTTATTTAACTGAGTTTAATAGCGGTAAATCCGTTTAGAATTTTAAATTTAAACCAGCAGTATAATTTCTACCTATTTGTGGCACATAAGGCAGATATGAAGTATGGATATAAATGTCTTGATTCAAGAGATTATTTGCACCAAGAGAGAGCTGATAATCCAAACCTTGCCATTTATTTTTGTAATCCACCGCCAGATTTAATGCATTATAGCCTTTGCTTGCATCTTCATGGATGTTTGTACCCACTAGGCTATCGCCATCTTCAGACTTTTTACTATAAATAGATGTAGAGGTTTTTTTCTGAGCAAAAACATGTGTGTAGTCAAGCACTGCTGACCAGTGATCATTAAACTCAGATTTCCACTGTGCACCTAAACGAGCAGGTGGTGTGCGAGGGTTATTACGGTTTGGGCGTGCCAAAGTTTGATAACCAATTACATCATGACAAATATCATCATAACCATCACTATCTACGCAGTCATAACCTTCGGAGTAAATTTTATCACCATAAATAGTCGGTAAATTAAATAATTTCCCACGTACATAATCACCAAATAATTTGACTTGATGCTGAGGGTTTATATGATAAGTGATATTGCCTTCAACACCATAGATTTTGGCTTCAGATTGTAGGTAACGACGTGCGTATAAATTGCCACTACGTAAAATGGTTTCGTTATGGATATAATTTTTAAAGCGATTGTAATAAGCACTTAAATTATAATCAACTTTATCGCCACGGTGCATTAAACCAATTTCAAAATTATTTGAGCGTTCTTTGTCGAGGTTTTTATTACCATATTCAAAAGAGTTGGTCGCCAAATGCTTACCGTGATAATACAATTCCATTGGGCTTGGCAAGCGTTCATTGTGTGAGGCATTCAACGACAAGCGATATTCTGGTTGAATATCCCATGCTAAACCTGTGGAATATGAAAACGCATTTTTTTGTACGTAGATAGATCTGGTTTGATATCAAGGCGTTTTGATGTATATCTCTCGAGCAAATCTAAATTATATTCAATCGGAATGGCTTGTTTTTCAGCACGAAAACCTACATCAAAAGTAAAGTCGCCATGGCGATACTGTTCAATACCAAAGACACTCCATTGCTTATTGGTGTTTTTGATTAGTGGCGTGCGTTGGCTAAGGTAACGATCTTGGTTGAGTGAGCTACTCGGTGTATCGGTCGCCACCGCTTGACTGGTTTGAGTTTGATACTGCAAACCAAGTACACCATCAAATCCAGCGATTGGCGTATGGAAGAATTCTAAGCGTGTATTTAGACCTTTGTTGGCATAATGATACAACGGTTTATCTAATAACGCCAAAGCATCACGGCGTTTACGGGCTGCCAAATCTCTTGCGTCATGTGGGCTGACATAAGCTTTGCCATCACCCATTTCATCATGTTGATAATCACTGTAAGTCATACTTAGTTTGATTTTGTCCAAGCCTTTCAAAGGTTGGTCGTAAGCAGCTCTAAAATCATAACGCTGACTACTTAGGTCGATCCAAGGGCCTTTTGATGAGTGATCATGTTTGTGACCATACGGATTATCGTGACTATGATCGTGTGCACTGTCTTGCTCATTACCACAATGTGTATGTACACCTGCACGAATATCTTGATCTGCCATCAAATGAGGGAACGGGTACAGATAACGTCTTTCGCGTGTTTCAGCTTTACTGGTATCAAAAATATCTACTGTACAACTATCTAGCATATGATTGTGTCCAGGGATACCATATTGATCACGGCGTGAGCTATATGCAGCACCAATATAACCTTTGTCACCAATCCAAGATAATCCGACAGTACCCACTTTTGAATGATTGTAGCTATCAGGCAAGAATTTGATGATTTTATCACCAGGCTTGAAGTGATTAACATGATAATTGTCAGCATTACGTGATAAACCTTCGATGCGTAAAGCAAAACGATCAGCCAAACCTATAGTTGTACCTAAAGTGACAAGCTTTTCTTTGCTATTGCTGTTATAACGACTAAAAACTTCGGTTTCTTGTCCATTTTCAGGTAATGTTGTTGGAATGCGTTTATCAACGATATTCACCACGCCTGCCGCCGATGCCATGGCATACATGAGCGTTGATGAACCATGGACTACTTCGACTTGATCGGCAAGTAGGGTATCTGCAGCGACAGCATGGTCAGGAGAAACACTGGACATATCTACCACGTCTGTACCATTTTGCAAAATCTTGATTCGTACGCCTTCTTGTCCACGGATGATTGGGCTACTTGCACCACCGCCAAAAGGATTGCTGTGGATACCAATTTCATTCGCCAAAGCATTGCCCACAGTGCTGGAGCGTCGCTTAAATTCTTCTTTTTTTACTGTAATGTCGCTGGCTTTGGCAACACCTATAGGATCTGTGTGGCGTGTCGTTGAGTTGGCAACAATAATAATGTCATCTAAAACGTGAACTTTATCCGTTTTTTCGTTGGTATCAGCTGAAATATTGTTGTTTGCATAGAGTGATGAACTACTCAATGCGAGTAGGGGGAGTACGAGATATTTGTAGGTTGCCATGATATAAAACCTAGTAGGGTTAGAGGAATTAAATATGACGTTATAACATAACATAATTAAACATTACTTTGCAAATATACACATGAAGTTGCGTATCTTTATATAATTGAATCAATCTATTGCAACAAGTTTGAATTTTTATCATTATGTTTGGTGTCTTGTAATTAAGGTTAAAAATCGGTAAAACATCGTATAAATATTTATTATATTTTCATTTATACTTTTGTCTAATTTAGCAAAAAAATATTGAAATAGGCTCACAAAAATCAGCAGGCAAGTTTATAATTAGCATTGCATCTATTGTGGGATTGTTTGTTATTTGTAAATCTAATATCTCTTATATATTTTACAGATATGATAGGCAACGCAATTTATGTTACACTACAGACATTTACTTACATCTGCGTGCGTTGATTTGCCAACGCAACAAAACAGTGATTTGCCGTGTTGTAAAAATTGAATTATCTACAATAAATCAATTCACACCGACAATTTGCACACTCAAAAGGTCTATTTATGCAAAAGATTTCTGACGCATTACGTCTGGACACAGAATTATCTGCTGACAGTGCGGCGTATATTGAAGAATTGTATGAGCAATATTTGTATTCTCCGCAATCTGTACCTGAAGATTGGCAAAAATACTTTGCTCAGTATCCAAAAGGCGAACAAGCACACGGTAGCGTGCGTGAACAATTTTTACAATTTGCACGCAACCCACAACGTGTTATGCAATTTGCTCAAAATAGCGGTGCATCGGGTGATACACGTCAATTAGGCGTTTTAGACTTAATCAATGCATATCGTAGCCGTGGTCATCAACAGGCCAATCTTGATCCATTAAACATGATGAAGCGTGAAGATGTGCCAGATTTGCACTTGGCTCATCATGGTTTATCTCAGTCGGATAGTACTGCGACCTTTAATACAAGCAACTTAGCAATCAACAAAACTGAAGCTACTTTGGCTGAAATCGTAAAAGATTTGCAAGCGATTTATACTGGTAGTATCGGTGTAGAGTACACGCATATTGTTGATACCGAAGAGCAACGTTGGTTGCAAGAGCGTATTGAATCAGCAAAAGGTCAATATCAGTTTAGCGCAGAACAGAAAAAGCATATTTTAGAGCGTTTGACTGCTGCTGAAGGCTTAGAAAAATATCTGGGCAACCGTTTCGTAGGTGCAAAACGTTTTGGTTTGGAAGGTGGTGAATCTTTTATTCCAATGATGGACGAGCTTGTACAACGTGCAGGTAAAGTGGGCTGTAAAGAAGTTGTGATCGGTATGGCTCACCGTGGACGTTTAAACGTACTAGTCAACGTTATGGGTAAAAACCCAGCAGATTTGTTTGGTGAGTTTGAAGGGAAAATGTTGCATAAAAAAGGCTCTGGTGACGTAAAATATCACCAAGGTTATTCAAGCAATATCATGACACCAGGTGGCGAATTGCACTTGGCAATGGCATTTAACCCATCTCACCTAGAAATCGTTGGCCCTGTGGTTGTAGGTTCAGTACGTGCTCGTCAAGTACGTCGTGCTGATATCGGTGGTGATGACGTATTACCAATCGTGGTACACGGTGATGCGGCATTTGCTGGTCAAGGCGTGAACCAAGAATTATTACAAATGTCACAAACTCGCGGTTATACCGTGGGTGGTACAGTACATGTGGTCATCAATAACCAAGTGGGCTTTACTACATCAAACCCACGTGACACACGCTCTACAGAATACTGTACTGATGTGGCGAAAATGGTTCAAGCACCAATTTTCCATGTGAATGGTGATGATCCAGAAGCTGTTATTTTCGTTACGCAATTGGCACATGATTTCCGTCATACGTTCCGTAAAGATGTTGTAATTGACTTAGTATGTTACCGTCGTCGTGGTCATAACGAGGCTGACGAGCCGGCAGCAACACAACCAATGATGTATCAACAGATTGCAAAACAAGTCACTACACGCACTTTGTATGCAGATAAGTTGATCGCTGAAAATGTGATTAGCAAAGATGTATCAGAGCAAATGGTTGAGCAATACCGTGCCGATTTAGAAGCAGGTAAGCACGTTGCCAATGCCTTGGTGACTGAACCAAATAAAGACTTGTTTGTAGATTGGACACCGTATTTGGGTCACGATTATACAGATGAATGCGACACCACTTATCCGATCGCACGTCTTAAAGAATTGGGTCAAAAAATGGCACAATTCCCAGAAGGCTTTAAATTACAACGCCAAGTACAAAAAGTCATTGATGACCGTTTGAAAATGCAAACGGGCGAAATGCCTTTGAACTGGGGTGCAGCAGAAACTTTAGCTTATGCGACTTTGCTAGATGAAGGTCATTTGATTCGTATCTCTGGTGAAGACGTAGGTCGTGGTACATTCTCTCACCGTCATGCTAAATTACATAGCCAAACTGACGGTGCAGTATATATTCCATTGTGCAATATCAAAGAAAACCAACCACGCTTTGCGATTTGGGATTCTTTATTGTCTGAAGAAGCAGTATTGGCATTTGAATACGGTTATTCAACTACAGTACCGAACAGCATGATTATTTGGGAAGCCCAATTTGGTGACTTCGTCAACTGTGCCCAAGTGGTGATTGACCAGTTTATTTCATCAGGCGAAACCAAATGGGAACGTTTGAGCGGTTTGACCATGTTGTTACCACACGGTTATGAAGGTCAAGGTCCTGAGCATTCATCAGCACGTTTAGAGCGTTTCTTACAGCTTTGTGCTGAAGATAATATGCAAGTGATGACACCGACTACACCAGCACAGATTTATCATGCTCTGCGTCGTCAAATCATTCGTCCATTGCGTAAGCCAATGATTATCATGTCGCCTAAGTCATTGTTGCGTCACAAATTGGCAACATCTGAATTAGATGAGTTAGCGAATGGTACATTCCAAACCGTTATCGATGAAATTGATAGCATCGATAAAAATGCTGCAACACGTTTGGTGTTGTGTGGTGGTAAAGTGTACTATGACTTACTTGAAAAACGCCGTGAATTGGGTTTGGATCACACTGCGATCGTTCGTGTTGAACAGCTTTACCCATTCCCAGCAAAAGCATTGCAAGACGTGGTTGCACAATATCCAAATGTTAAAGATGTAGTATGGGCACAAGAAGAGCCGAAGAACCAAGGCGCTTGGAGCTTTATTACACCATACTTATATGAAAATGTGTTGCCAGTGGTCGCACAAGCAAAAATCCATTATGCAGGGCGTGATGCATCTGCAGCCCCTGCATGTGGCTCACCATATTTGCATGCAGAACAACAAGCTCAATTGCTGAATGTAGCATTGGGTGTTAAAAGTGAACAAACAGGAGACAGTCAGTAATGGCAACTGAAATCAAAGCACCGGTATTTCCAGAATCGGTTGCAGACGGTACAATCGCAACTTGGCACAAGCAAGCTGGTGATTTCGCTAGCCGTGACGAAGTGATTTGTGAAATCGAAACCGACAAGGTGGTATTAGAAGTCGTTGCTCCTGCTGACGGTACAGTAAGCAAAATTGTTAAAGCGGAAGGTGATACTGTACTTTCTGCCGAAGTCATTGCTGAATTCGAAGCAGGTGCAGCTAGCTCAGATCAAACACAACAAGCAGTGAGTGAAAACACTAGCGTTGAGCAAACTACTGCAAGCACACAAGCAGGTGCAGCAGCGATCGTTGCACGTGAAACTACAGTTGATAAAGATCAAGCACCAGCGGTACGTAAAGCATTGGCAGAAACAGGCTTAAATGCTGGCGACGTACAAGGCACAGGTCGTGGTGGTCGTATCACTAAAGAAGACGTTGCAAATCATCAAACTAAACCAGCAGCAACGCCATTGGCTGTTGCAGCTGGCGAGCGTACTGAAAAACGTGTTCCAATGACGCGTTTGCGTAAACGTGTTGCTGAACGTCTATTGGCTGCAACGCAAGAAACAGCAATGTTGACGACGTTTAACGAAGTAAACATGAAACCGATCATGGAATTGCGTAAGCAGTACAAAGATCGTTTTGAAAAACGTCATGGTGCTCGTCTTGGCTTTATGTCTTTCTTTGTTAAAGCAGCGACTGAAGCATTGAAACGCTATCCAGCAGTGAATGCATCTATTGATGGTGACGACATTGTTTATCACGGTTTCTTTGACATCGGTGTAGCAGTGTCTTCTGATCGTGGTTTGGTTGTACCAGTATTACGTGATACAGACAGCATGAGCTATGCAGATATTGAAAATGGTATCGGTGCATACGCTGCAAAAGCACGTGAAGGCAAATTGTCTATCGAAGAAATGACTGGCGGTACATTCACTATTACTAACGGTGGTACATTCGGTTCATTGCTTTCTACACCAATCATCAACCCACCGCAAACTGCGATCTTGGGTATGCACAAGATTCAAGACCGTCCAATGGCGGTCAATGGTCAAGTCGAAATCTTGCCAATGATGTATTTGGCATTGTCTTATGACCACCGCTTAATCGATGGTAAAGAAGCAGTTGGTTTCTTGGTAACAATCAAAGAATTGTTAGAAGATCCAGCGTCTTTGTTGCTTGATCTATAATCGGTCGTAGAATAGGAACATTGTTTAAATTGTTAAAGATTTAGGCAGTTTAGGGAGCAAGTAGGGAAGATTTTGCCTGCTTGCTCTTATTACGTTATAAAAAACTAAATTTAAATTTAGTTTTACCCTTGTTAGAAAAAAGGTCTGAAAAAATGTCACAACAATTTGATTTAGTGGTTATCGGTGGTGGTCCAGGTGGTTACGAAGCAGCTATTCGTGCCGCACAATTGGGCTTTAAAGTTGCTTGTATCGAAAAACGTATTCACAAAGGCAAACCATCTTTGGGCGGTACTTGCTTAAACGTGGGTTGTATCCCATCAAAAGCTTTGTTGGATTCATCGCATCGTTATGAAGCAACTCAACACGATTTGGCTGAACACGGTATTACTACTGGTGATGTAAAACTTGATTTGGCAACATTGTTGGCACGCAAAGACAAAGTTGTTGATGGTTTGACAGGTGGTGTTGCTGGCTTGCTTAAAGGCAACGGTATTGAGTGGTTACAAGGTACTGGCAAATTGCTTGCAGGTAAAAAAGTTGAATTTGTTTCTCACGCAGGTGAAACACAAGTTCTTGAACCAAAATATGTGATCTTGGCATCTGGTTCTGTACCTGTGAATATTCCTGTTGCACCAGTAGATCAAGACTTGATCGTTGATTCAACAGGCGCTTTGGAATTCCCAGAAGTACCAAAACGTTTGGGCGTAATTGGTGCAGGTGTAATCGGTCTTGAGCTTGGTTCTGTATGGCGTCGTTTGGGTGCAGAAGTGACTGTATTCGAAGCAATGGACAGTTTCTTAGGCTTGGCTGACAAAGAATTGTCTAAAGAATACCAAAAAATCTTGACTAAACAAGGTTTGGATATTCAAATCGGTGCGAAAGTTGCAGGTACTGAGATTAACGGTCGTGAAGTGACGGTTAAATTCACTCAAAACGGTGAAGACAAAACACAAGTATTTGATAAAGTGATCGTATGTGTAGGTCGTAAGGCGTATGCAGAAGGTTTGTTGGCTGAAGATTCTGGTATTAAATTGACTGAACGCGGTTTGGTTGAAGTAAATGACTATTGCTTGACTTCAGTTGAAGGCGTTTATGCGATTGGTGACTTAGTACGTGGTCCGATGCTTGCACACAAAGCAATGGAAGAAGGTGTAATGGCTGTTGAGCGTATTCACGGTCATGCTGCACAAGTGAACTATGATACCATCATCAGTGTTATCTATACTCACCCAGAAGCTGCTTGGGTAGGTATGACTGAACAACAAGCAACTGAGAAAGGCATCGAAGTTAAAACAGGTAAATTCGGTTTTGCTGCCAACGGTCGTGCTTTGGCTGCTGCAGACAACCAAGGTTTTGTAAAATTCGTTGCTGATGCCAAAACAGATCGTTTATTAGGTATGCATGTTGTTGGTCCAAATGCATCTGACATCATCCACCAAGGTATGATTGCGATGGAATTTGTGTCTTCTGTAGAAGATTTACAATTAATGACTTTCGGTCACCCAACATTCTCTGAAGTGGTACATGAAGCTGCCTTGGCAGTAGATAACCGTGCGATTCATGCAATCAACCGTAAGAAAAAATAATTTTCTTAAGCTGATTTGCTGAAATAAAATTTCCCCTTGTATTGCAATACAAGGGGAAATTTTTATATGTATTTATGCTAAAGAATACGATGTGATGTCTAAACATATCATCATTACTAAGAGCTTATAAGATTCAAAAAGAATATGAGTACCGACACAATCACAGCTAAATAAATCAGAATAATCGCTATGCCTTTTAGTGCTATTGCTGTAGGCAAATAGTTGTTTTGTAGGGCGTGTTGACAATTAACGCAAATTGATTATTGTTGCAGCCAGATAGATATTAGCAGCAAAAGATTCATCGGTTTTCTCAGCACGCAT
>NZ_JBHFHK010000004.1:0-65563 GCF_041928215.1 Hubeiibacter jixunmingi
ATTGAGCAGTTTCACAGAGAGATTAAGCAGTTAACAGGTATTGAGCATAATCAGTGTCGTAAGGCTCGTATTCAGCGTAATCATATTTGTTGTGCTATGCTGGTTTGGGTCTGCTTTGCTAGACTTGCTAGTCAGTTAGGTAAAACGATGTATCAAATTAAGCAAGGGCTTCTTGATGACTATATTTGTGAGCAACTTCGTTGCCCTTCGGTTAGGTTTGCGTAAGTCCTATATATGATGTAGCAAATCAAAAGTAGTATTTTATTCTAATGTTTTAAATAGCATGAATGCTGATAAATTCAGCAAATTTTCCATCGTATTGTTACAGCTGAGATACTTTTTGAATAAATGATTTATGCTAGAATCCGCTACCACAATCACAGAGAGTTATCATTTGTGATTTATATCCTATCAATGTCGTGATGTGAGTTTGAAATGCAAGAAGATAAAAAACCTAAAAAGTCTAAAAAACAACAAGATAAAAAAAATAGACAGCCCAAATGGTTGAAAATTTACTTGCCTATAATGTTGTGCTTGGTTATTCTTTATTTTATTGCCAGTAGTGAACGCATTACAATGCCGCAATATGATATTACTCAACAACAAGCACCACAATTGCAAATCACTAAACCACAAAAAATTGCTCTAATCACTGATTTACATAGTTGTTTTTATGGTGAAAATCAGCATGAAATTATGGATGTTTTGACCAAACAACAACCTGATATGATTTTATTGGTTGGTGATATTTATGACGATGTTTTGCCGAATGATAATGCGGATATTTTATTAAAACAATTTCAAAATCTTAAAGCTAAACATCAAGTTTACTATGTGAATGGTAATCATGAATTGTGGATGAAGCCTGCTGACTATGCCAATGTCGAGAAAAAAATCAGAAGTTATGGTATCCATATTTTACATGGTCAAGGTGCAAGTATTGCAAATAGTAATATAAAAGTCTGGGGGGTTGCAGACCAATCTAGCGGACAGCTCGAAACACAACTACAAACGGTAGGTGGGCTTGCAAACAAGCAAGATTTTAATATTTTACTGAGCCATCGCCCTGAGTATATTGAACAATATAAAAATTATCCTTTTGATTTGGTCGTATCGGGTCATGCACATGGTGGACAGTGGCGGATTCCATATTTGCTTAATGGTTTCTATGCACCAAATCAAGGGCTGTTACCCAAATATGCAGGTGGTGAATATCGTTTTGACAACAATGGACGACAGCTACGCTTTATCGTCAGTCGTGGTTTAGCACGAGAATCAACACGTTATATTCCACGCATTTTTAACCGTCCAGAGCTTGTAATGATCCAACTCAGTTAAATGAATCCCCATTTTTAACATCTATGTGTTGAATTTATATGCGGTTGGCGTTAGTTTTATAAATAGTACTTGTAACTTGATGAAATTGGTCTATAATGTTTCACCTATAGGCGTATAGCTCAGTTGGTTAGAGCGCTACGTTGACATCGTAGAGGTCTCCAGTTCGAGTCTGGATATGCCTACCATATATCAAAGACTTATCGGAAGATAAGTCTTTTTTATTGCTTGTTGTTTGTATTCATATACATGCGGAATCGTATTTATTGAGGTTGTATTATGACAATAAATAATCATCTAAATCATCCCCCCGATATTTTACAACCTTTAAAAATTGGTAACTTAGAAATTGCCAATCGCTTAGTCGTTGCACCCATGGCAGGGGTGACAGATAATCCTTTTCGCAAACTATGCAAACACTTTGGTGCAGGTCATGCCATCAGTGAAATGATGACTTCGGATAAAACCCTACGCATGACACAAAAAAGCCTGTATCGTGCTAATTTTGAAGGGGAAATCGCCCCCATTACCGCACAGATTGCAGGTTCAGATCCGATTGAATTAGCACAGGCTGCTCGTTATCAAGTGGCAAATGGTGCGCAAGTTATTGATATTAATATGGGTTGCCCTGCCAAAAAAGTTTGCAGCAAGCTTGCAGGTTCAGCTCTTTTACAAGATGAAGATTTAGTCGCACGAATTCTAGATAGTGTAGTGGCTGCGGTAGATGTGCCTGTGACACTCAAAACACGTCTTGGTTTTAAAAATGGTGAAGAAAATATTTTACGTGTAGCTGAACGTGCTGAACAAGCTGGCATTGCTGCTTTAACGCTGCATGGGCGTACCCGTGAAGATATGTATCTCAATCAAGCTCGGTATGATTTAATCAAACAAGTCAAACAATTACTACATATTCCTGTGATTGCCAATGGTGATATCGATAGCCCAGAAAAAGCCCTTTTTGTGAAAAATTTTACTGGTGCAGATGCGATTATGATTGGGCGAGCAGCACAAGGGCGACCATGGATTTTTCGAGAGATTCAACACTTTATTAGCACAGGCACACATTTACCTGCACCATCGATTGAAGAGATTCGTCAAGTCCTGCTCGGGCATTTACAAGAGTTATATCGTTTTTATGGTGAATACTCAGGCTGCCGTATCGCACGCAAACACATCGCTTGGTACACCAAAGGACTCAAAGGAAGTAATTCGTTTAGACAAAATATGTATCAGCTAGATTCCACTGCAACGCAAGCTTTAATGGTCGATCATTATTTCCAATCCTTATTATTATTGGGTGAAAATATGGATGATATTGCTGAATAGTTATCATTGAATATTTATTTTAAAATTGATAAAATTATCGTATAAATTAATGATAAAATAATTATTTATCCCATCTCAAGCCTTAAGTGTGATGTAGTATTATTTTTTTACCCTCTAAATGTAAGTTTATGTGACTTAGTAAGCATTTTTTGTTATGAAACCGTATTGATTTGACTGTTTTTCGATTTACTTAAATATTAGTCATTCATAAATGTAATTAAAAGTAAATTATGCTAAAGTATAATATCAATAATTGTTCGGAATTTTTTTAATGAATACTCTCCCAAAATTCATTACTTGTGCAACCACTTTGGCTTTATCTTTTGGTTTAGTTGCTTGTGGTGAAAAATCTACAGAGACGAATACTCAAGCTACAAATAAGGCACACAATAGTCCTGCTTCTGCACCTGCAGCGGCGGCTGATACCATGCACCCTGTATCTAATTTCGTAAGCAAATTACCAGAGAACGCCCCTGTATTGAATGTAGGTATCACTGGCGACACGGCACCGTTTTCTTATGTAAATGAAAAAGGGTTAATTGAAGGTTTGGATATCGATGTTATCCAAGATATTGCAGAAAATGCAGGCTATCGTGTTAAGTTTTCTCGCCATTCTTGGAATGACATGTTTGCTTGTGTAGAAAAAGCTGAGTGTGATGTGGCGATTTCTGGTATCTCTTGGAAACCTGAACGTGCTGAAAAATATGCTTTATCTAACTCTTACATTGCCAACCCTGCATCAGTGATGACACTAGATCCAAACTTAAAAACTTTAGCTGCATTAAAAGGCATGAAAGTTGGTGGTTTGGACGGTGGTAAATCATTTGATATGGCGAATAGTGTAGGTGCATCTGCAGTAACAACTGATAAAACACCTTATTTGGCGTTCTCTCGCTTGGCACGTAAAGAAGTTAATGCAATCATTTACGACTATCCCGTGTTAAAGCATCTTCAGAATACTTATCCTGACATTAAGTTTGCAATCAATCCAGTCGAATCAGTTGATTCAGATTCTGCAAAAACTGTGATTATGGCTGCAAAAGATAAAACAGCTTTGATTGATAAAATCAACCAAAATTTGGCAACCTTACAGTCGAGTGGTGAATTAGAAAAGATTAAAGATAAGTGGTTAGGCAATAGCTAAACCAGCAACTCATGATCATACTAAAGCATCAGTAAGCAAATAATACATCATATTTGTTACGATCTAAGTATAAAGGCAACCTGAATGGTTGCCTTTATTGATTTGAACAGTGAAGGGTATTAGTCTTCACGACGCCAAGTTGTACCCTGACGGCTATCTTCCAAAATAATACCTTGTGCCAATAATTCTTGACGAATACGATCTGCTTGGGCAAAGTCTTTGGCTGCTTTAGCATCAGCGCGGGCTTGGATTTGTACTTCAATGTCGCTATCGCTCAACGCTGATTTTTCCAAACCGATATCTGATTTCAAAAAGCCTTCTACATCATGCTGTACAATTGCCAAAATATCTAACAATGCTTTAAATACAGCATAATGATTGGCTGCTGTCGTCCATTCTTCAGCTTTGATAGCACGATTGACTTCACGGCTCAGCTCAAATAACACACTTAAAGCATTTGGCGTATTAAAATCGTCCGCCATCGCTTCGACAAATTCGCCATAGTAGCAAGATTTTGCCACATCATCAGCATTGATATTTGCCAATTCGGCTTGTACTTGGCTAGATTGTTGCACCGCTTTTGCAGTTTGATAAAAACGGGTTAAAGCATTTTTGGCTTCTTTTAAAGCTACATCAGAGAAATTAATCGGGCTACGATAGTGGCTGGATAGGATAAAATAGCGAATCACTTCAGGGTGGAATTTTTCCATTACATCACGAATGGTGAAGAAGTTGCCCAAAGATTTTGACATCTTTTCGCCATCCACATTGACAAAGCCAACGTGCATCCAATAATTGACATATTGTTCGCCTGTTGCTCCTTCAGATTGGGCGATTTCATTTTCATGGTGTGGGAAAATCAAATCACCACCACCACCATGAATATCAAAATGATTACCTAGGCAGCAAGTGGACATCGCTGAGCATTCAATGTGCCAGCCTGGACGGCCATTGCCCCAAGGTGATTGCCAAGCTGGCTCACCTGCTTTTGCCCCTTTCCAAAGCACAAAATCAAAAGGGTGCTTTTTTTCGACTTCGACATCGACACGTTCGCTAGCACCTGCCTGCATATCATCTAATTTACGTCCAGATAGGCGACCATATTTATCGAATTTTTCGACCGCATAATATACATCACCATTATTTGATGGGTAGGCAATGCCTTTATCAATCAAAGTATTAATCATACTTTGCATTTCTGGGATAAACTCAGTCGCACGCGGTGACTCATCAGGTGCAAGACAGCCTAATTTTTCGCCATCTTCATTCATTGCATTGATGAAACGCTCGGTTAAATCATAAATACTTTCATGGTTCTCGTTGGCACGTTTAATGATTTTATCATCAATATCAGTGATATTACGTACATATTTGACGTTCCAGCCTTGGCTACGCAAAAAGCGAGTAATATAGTCAAATGCCACCATCACCCGAGCATGACCAATATGACAATAATCGTACACCGTCATACCGCAGACATACATATCAATATGACCATCACGGCGTGGCTGGAAAGGCATCTTTTGGCGTAGTTCAGAATTGTACAGGTTAAATGCTTGGGCTTTCATAGTCCTATATCACATCAGTTAAAAATGACATACTATAACATTTTTGAAAGTTGAGCAAAAATTTATTTGAGTTGTTATCCTGCATATTTATTGATATTTTTGCTTTAATGTTAAAGATTTAGTATTTTTTAAAATCCAATACTTGTACTTTAAATGATCCTTAACCCACGTTGATTTAGATCAAAAACCAGTATCAGCATTAAAGAATAAAAAACCTGCATAATAGCTTATACAGGTTTTGGTTGGAATTTACTGACAATTAATGGCGTGCTGATGGTGCTTTTACTTTTTCATTGACCACATGTGCAGTCACGATAGGTTTTGGGCTTTCAGTTAATGCCAAAGGTAAGATTTCATCAATGGTGGTCACAGCTTTGATTTCCAAACCAGCTTTGATTTGCTCTGGAATATCTTTTAAGTCACGCACATTTTCTTGTGGAATAAACACCAACTGAATCCCACCACGATGGGCAGCAAGCAATTTTTCTTTTAATCCACCAATACGCAAAGCACGACCACTCAATGTAGTTTCACCTGTCATGGCAATATCTGGACGGATAGCAATACCTGTCAAAGCTGACACAAGTGCCGTAGTCAAAGCCAAACCTGCCGAAGGGCCATCTTTTGGTGTTGCACCTTCTGGCAAATGCACATGAATATCAGTTTCTGCCAAGCGTTCACCATCAATGCCCCACGCATCAGCGTGTGTACGCACGACCATTAATGCCGCTTTAATCGATTCTTGCATCACATCACCGAGTGAACCTGTAGTGATGAAAGTGCCTTTACCTTTGGCAGTCGCTACCTCAATGGTGAGTAACTCACCACCCACAGATGTCCACGCCAGACCGTTCACACGCCCTACCAAAGGTTCTTTTTCAGCAATACCGTAGTCATACTTTTGTACGCCCAAATATTCAGGCAAGCTTTCCGCATCTACAGTGACTTCAAGGGCTTTGGTCTTATGTGATACCGCTTGCTTGACGACTTTGCGGGCAATCTTTGAAATCTCACGCTGTAGGCTACGCACGCCTGCTTCACGAGTATAATGACGCACGATGTCACGAATGGCGGTTTCATGTACGCTCAATTCACTATCACGCAAGCCATTGTCTGCAATCGCACGTGGTACCAAATAACGCTCAGCGATATTGATTTTCTCTTCTTCGGTATAACCAGGTAAACGAATCACTTCCATACGGTCAAGCAACGCTTCTGGGATATTCATACTGTTCGCAGTACAAATAAACATGACTTCCGATAAATCCAAATCCAAATCAAGATAATGGTCGTTAAAGCTATGGTTTTGCGATGGATCAAGCACTTCAAGTAGGGCAGCAGCAGGATCGCCACGGTAGTCTTGTGCCATCTTATCAATTTCATCTAATAAGAATAGCGGATTTTTAACGCCGACCTTATTTAGTGATTGCACGATTTTACCTGGCATCGCACCGATATAGGTACGACGATGTCCACGGATTTCCGCTTCATCACGTACACCGCCCAATGCCATACGCACAAACTCACGACCAGTCGCTTTGGCAATCGATTCACCTAGTGACGTCTTCCCGACACCTGGAGGACCCACTAAGCACAAGATTGGACCTTTGAGTTTCTTGACACGTGACTGTACTGCCAAATATTCCACGATACGGTCTTTAACATCATCAAGACCGTAGTGGTCTTCATCAAGGACTTGTTGTGCTTTTTTCAGATTAATGCTGACTTTACTTGCAGTTTTCCAAGGCGTTTCTAAAATAGTTTCTAGATAATTACGCACCACACTGGCTTCAGAAGAAGTGGGTTGCATACCTTTAAGCTTACGATATTCGCTTTCAGCTTTTTTACGAACAGCATCAGGTAGATCAGCTTGTTCAAGACGTTGGCTGAGTTCAAACATCTCATCTTCAGCACCGTCATTCATATCGGACAGTTCACGTTGAATGACTTTCATTTTTTCATTTAAAAAGTATTCACGCTGGTTTTTTTCCATCTGACGCTTAACGCTATCATTTAAACGTTGTTCGATTTCTTGCTCTTCGGTTTGTTGTGCCAAAAAGTGCATCAAATTCTCAAGATGCTGTGCAAATTTGTTTTCTTCCAAGATTTTTTGCTTATCTTGAATCGGCATCGTTGCACGTGTTGCCACAAAATACATCAATTCAGGTAGGCTTTCGATCTTTTGGGCAGCATTGATGAGTTCACGTGCACCACGTAATTTTGCATCAGCATAACTGGCAAACAGCTCAAGTAGCTCCAAACGTTTTGCGGCTTGTGTCTTTTTCGCCATTTTTACTGTCATTGGGCTTAAGCTGTAGTCAGCTGAGAAGTACTCATCATGAACCACTAACTTATCTAACTTGGCACGATATAAGCCTTCGATTAAGACTTTGATGCATTGTTCGTCTTGCTCGTGGTTAACGACTTGCACGATGCGAGCCACTGTACCATATTGATAAAGATTATTATGATCTACATCTTCACTAAGAGAGTCTTTTTGAGCGACAACAAATACAAGCTGATCTTGTTCACGAGCAATGTCGACCGCCTTGATCGATTTTTCACGACCAACAAATAATGCAATCTGCATTTGTGGATAAACCACTACATCACGTAAAGCCAATAGCGGTAGATTTTCTGGTAATGTTTGTTCAGTTTCGGCTGAATTTAACGTTTGTTCAGTCATTTAGACACTCCTAATTATAGAGTGACAAGTAATTTTGTCATTCTTTATAAATAATGCAAAATCAAAAAAAAACAAGGGCAGTTGCACAAAAAACAATGATAGATGCTGAATTATTCAACAATTTATCTTCATTATGCTTGGTTTCTGTTGCTTTCCCAAACCAAATCTGCGACACGTTGCGGTTCAATCTTGACAATTTTACTGCCAAAACCACGTAACCACCAAATCAGTTGGGAATTGAGTGGTATCTTTGCACTGACTTGTACCATATCGTCTGCCAAGAATTGGATTTTTTGATCTTTGGCAAGTTTCGATTCAAACAAAGTGACCGCATCACTTTGTTTGAGATATAAAGATAATTCCACGATTTCGCTCGGTGTTTGACTGTCTAAGCGAAAACCTAGGGCACCTGCATCAATATAATTATCCAAATCAAAATGCTTCATTTGTCGTACACTTTTGTCCAAAACTTTGGCATCTTTAAAGCGATGTAAAGCAAAAGTACGTACTTCATCGGGTTGTTCGCAATCTTCTCGGGTGCAAATTAAATAAATCACCGCTCCACGTTGCACTAAGGCTAATGGGTTTAGCACATAGCTTTTGGCTTGCTGATGACTGCGTCCACTATAGTTACATTGTAATTGCTTTTGCTGTAATAATGCTTCATAAATGGCATTTTGGGCATCTGCATCGACCTTAGGTGGAATCAATGGTTGTGTTGCGGGGATAATGCGTACTTTATTGACCCACTGCCCAGTTTTGTTATGCGTTGCCAAACTACGCTGAGCCAATTCAAACCAAGGTTTGATTTCAGCGAGCAGACTCGGTGGTAATAAATGTTTTAAATGTTCTTGAACCATCATAAAAGTGACTGCTTGTGAGCTACTCATATGCGGTAAACTTTGGATTGGGGCATCACTTTGCCAACGCCAGCCTTGTGGTGTTGCACCGTTGTTTTCAATTGGAAAGCGTTCAGCAATTTGATTGAGATCACGCTGAATGGTTCTCAAGCTAATATCAATCCCTTCACGCTGTAAGCTCTCTTGCAATTCACGTGTACCCATCCATTTTCCATTCGGTAAGCGAGACAGAATTTGCCATTGACGATAAAGGCTATTACTGTTGGACTTTTCT
The DNA here is from genome assembly GCF_041928215.1 of Hubeiibacter jixunmingi. NCBI lineage: Bacteria > Pseudomonadati > Pseudomonadota > Gammaproteobacteria > Moraxellales > Moraxellaceae > Hubeiibacter > Hubeiibacter jixunmingi. Next base: position 9,194 of record NZ_JBHFHK010000004.1, read on the forward strand.
TGATCAGCATCAGTTTTTTTATGGGATGTGGCAGAAGTACTCATTGTTTTTCCTTAAATGATATCGTTAGATATTGCTAAAAATTAGGCACGCTGTCAATATTTGCTCGCTGAATTTAACCCTGAAAACAAAAAAAGAGCAACAAGGCTCTTTTTTAAGATGGTAAATGAATTAAGAGTTTGGTCCGTCTACACGTTCGATGGTGACATTACCTGATCCCATATCCACCAAGCCAATTGCTTTGGCTGCACCATAAGACAGGTCTAATACACGGTTGCCATGGAAAGGACCACGATCATTGACTTTCACGATTACGCTTTTACCATTGCTTTTATTGGTCACACGGATGTAACAGTTAAGCGGTAGGCTACGATGAGCGGCAGTCAATGCATTCATATCAAAACGTTCACCGCTCGCAGTTGGACGACCGTGCAAACCACGACCGTACCAAGATGCGATACCATTTTGGATAAATTTTTTCATGGTGCTCGACGCAACATTATTTAAACGATCCAAAAGACTTGCATCATCTTTTTTGGTCGTTGCAGTGTTATTGCGTGGTGCGACATTGTTAAATGCACTGAGATTACTCAAGTTTGCATTTTGGTCGCGGAATAAGCTTTTGGTTAAACCTTGGATGTCTTTATCGATAACACGAGAAGACAAAGAGTTGTTGTCATTATTGGTGTTTGAAGTAGGCAACAAGTCAGCATAAGCATTGACACAGAGCATTGCACTAAATGCAATGACAAGTTGTTTTAAATGGCGTTTCATAATATCTCAGCTCCTATAAAAAGTTGCCTACGTTAAAAATCTTGTCCAAAACACAACACATTTTGGACTGTAATTAGTGTAAATAATGCCCAAGAATTTTTAATAGCGATAAATAGTAGGCAAAAATTGTCAGTGGACAATTTGATAAAAAAATGCCAGTCCTATCTTCTTGGAGTAAATTTGCCAAGCTAATCATAGACGCTGTAAAACTTAATGTCTATAAAAAAACATCGTTTTACCCAATAAAAAGGTATAAATAGAGTGTAAAATAATCAAGTGAACCAAAAAAGGTTAGTTTATTGTAAATTGGCTACAAAAAGTTATCATCTTGTGATGATTTTTGATACAGGATTGTAGTGACACTTTTTGTCATTTGTATAGTCAACTTTAGTCAGAAGACACAATCATAAAGTCACAATTGATGACCTCAAAACCACATTATCGATGAGTATGAATTGACATAATAATACCGAATGTCGACATCAAAGTAATAATCGCAGTACCACCATAACTCATAAAAGGTAATGGCACACCTACTACAGGCAAAATACCGCTAACCATACCTGCATTCACAAAGACGTAAACGAAAAATGATAGCCCAAATGCACCTGCCAATAGACGACCATAATTATGAAAACTATTGAGGCTGATTTGGAAAGTACGAATGATAATACAAAAATAGATTGCCATAAGTACCAAAATACCGATTAAGCCAAACTCTTCTGAAAAGGCAGCAATCACAAAATCAGTATGTCCTTCAGGTAAAAAATGCAAATGCGATTGTGAGCCTTCTAAATAGCCTTTACCAGAAATACCACCTGATCCGATGGCAGTTTTGGACTGCATAATATTCCATCCAGAACCGAGTACATCTGCTTCAGGATTAAACAAAGTCATAACACGTTTTTTTTGATAATCGTGTAGTAAGAACTCCCAAGCAATAGGAATCACAGCAGCCACAGCAGCCACAGCAGCAAAAATCAATCGCCAAGATAAGCCTGCCAAGAACAGTACAAACATACCACTACCTAGGACAAGTAGGGAAGTACCCAAATCGGGTTGCTCTGCGATCAATAGAAATGGTATGCCGATCAATAGTAGACTTGCGATAACATGCTTAAACTTTGGCGGCAAAAGGTTGCGTGATAGATACCATGCCACCATCATTGGCATACCGATCTTTAAAAACTCACTAGGTTGTACGCTACCAAAACCAGGAATATTAATCCAACGCTTTGCACCAAGACGAATTTCACCAACTGCCATCACAGCAAACAAGCATACTACACCCATTGCATAAAAATAGGGCGAAAAAGCTTGATAGATTCGAGGTGGGATTTGTGCCATACAAAACATCACCACAAAACCGATACCAAAGCTCATCGCTTGTTTCATGACCATACTCGTATCTTGTACCGAAGCACTATACAGTACAGTAAGTCCTAAACATGCATTTAAAAATAAAAAGCATAATAGCCAAGGATCCAAATGGATACGATGCCAAAAGGACGAATTTTCACGCAGACTAAAACCATCACGTGGTGCATAACGTAAAAACCGATTTGGCGGTGTAAGGTGACGTGATGGCATGGGCAAACAATAACAGACTAAAAAGTGCTATATGCTAGCATAATCATCTGATTAAACCAGTAAAATTTGCAAAAAATAAAGCAAAATTTGTTGCAATTTATTGGGTTTATTTCGCTATGATAAGTGCATCTTTCGGCATTGCTACCGACTTACTGAGTCGAAGTTTGTTTGAGATTAAGCCCGATGATAAGGATGGTTATGATTGATTGACATTGCACGATATAACTGCTCAATGAGAATAATACGTACTAAGGGGTGGGGTAGTGTAAGCTTGGATAGTGACCAGTGCCATGCAGCAGCTTGACGTACGGCATCCGATAGTCCATCTGGACCTCCAATTGCCAAAGCAATATCTTGACCATTAAGTGTCCACTGTGCCATTTCAGCTGCTAATTTTTCGGTAGAGAGTTCACGTCCACCGACTTCCAACGCGATCAATACTTCATTCGCTTTGAGTGCAGATAAGATGCTTTCACCTTCAATTTGGCAATATTTTTTAATATCCGCCTCTGAGTCATTTTTGCCACGTTTTGCCATAGGTAACTCGACCAATTGTACTTGTACAAAAGGTTGAATACGTTTGAAATAATCTTCAAAACCAGTCAAAACCCAAGATGGCATTTTTTGACCGATTGTCAATAAGCGAATTTTCATAAACCAATCTAAAATAATTTTATAAAGAATATTATAAATGAAAAAAGCAATATTTATAAAAAATATTGCTTTTTGGTTCTATCATAAAGAAAGTCGATAAATCTTAACCGTGTTTATCAATCTCACCTTTTTGTAGACTTGGGCTAAGTACCAATAAAGTATCTAGCTCGCCGATGGCTTCAAGGTCTTTGTTTGGATAATCTAGGCTGTGCAAGAAATAACGGATACAGTTTAAGCGAGCACGTTTTTTATCATCTGATTTGATAATGGTCCACGGTGCATCACCAGTGTGAGTATGGAAAAACATTTGGTTTTTGGCTTCGGTATAATCGTCCCAACGATCAAGTGATTGCACATCAATAGGAGATAATTTCCAATGTTTTAATGGATCATCACGACGACCGATAAAGCGACGCAATTGCTCTTCACGGCTGACTGAGAACCAAAATTTAAATAAATGAATACCACTATTCACCAACATACGTTCAAGCTGTGGAGCTTGACGCATAAACTCTAAATATTCGTTCGGTTGGCAAAAGCCCATCACTCGCTCAACACCAGCACGGTTATACCAAGAGCGGTCAAAGAATACTAATTCACCTGCGGTTGGCAAATGTTGAATATAACGTTGGAAATACCATTGACCACGTTCAATTTCACTTGGTTTTTCTAATGCAACGATTCGAGCACCACGAGGATTTAGATGTTCCATAAAGCGTTTGATTGTACCGCCTTTACCTGCGGCATCACGTCCTTCAAATAAACAAACGATTTTTTGTCCTGTTTCTTTTGCCCAACTCTGAACCTTTAACAGCTCAATTTGTAATAATTTTTTTTGATCTTCGTACTCGCCACGTGTCATACGATGCTCGTAAGGATAATCTTTTGGCAGTGCTGCCTTGGTTGAATCCTCAAGTTGCTTGTGTCCCTTATAATTCAAAACTGCTTTTTCAAAAACAGGTAAGTCTTGTGACTCAGGTTTAACATCCTCAAAAGGGGCGAGTTGTTTATCTGTCATGTGATTTGCTCCAAATTTTATCACTTCAAAAACCCTATTCTAATTAAGGATTTGTGATTTGACAATAACCAATTCTTCCGATTAAAAAAAACAATTGCCAAAGCAATTTGATTAAAATTTTGCTATAATTTCTAGGTACGCCTGCTTTTGTCTAGGAAATTGTGAGATTACCTCAGCAATGCTTTGCCCATGCAAATTTTTGGCATGTATATCACGTCCATCTGCAACAAACTGAGTCAGTAGTCGTTCAAAATCGTGCGGACGCATATGCTTAAAAGCATTATATAATACCGCGTAGTCTGCATTTTCACCTTGTGGTGGCAAATGATTTAAATAAGCCATTACTCGAGCGTCTGACCATTCTTCATTAAAAGTAGCAGGTTGTGAAAGTGCCATCATTGTCTCCAGCGTAAATCTAAAAAGTCAGACGATATATTGCATTGTTCTGCATAAAATAAACAATAAAAAATATCATTAAGTCTTATCACTAAAATGATTAAATCAAAATTGTATAGCATAAAAAAACGGCTACTGTGAGCCGTTTAATTTGATTGAACAAAAAATTACTTATCTTCAGGTAAATTAATATTCATTTCTAACATTTCAATGTTGGCTTCAGAACGCACTTGCATATTAATGTTGTTCTCATCTACGCCACGTACATAGCGACTTACCACTTGCAAAATTTCTTTTTTCATTTGATCAATTTTTTCAGGGCTTAGACGTTTACCTAAACCTTGCTCTGAAGCAACGATGACTTTCAAACGATCTTTGGCGGTTTTTGCACTGTTGGTTTTTTCTTCGCCAAAAAGTTTACTCCAAAATCCTGCCATGACTTAGCCTCCAAATAGACGTGCTAACCAACCTTTCGGTTGAGCAGTGATGTGACGATAAGGGCGTTCTTCACCTAAGAAGCGAGCAACCAAATCATCGTACGCCTGTCCTGCTTTAGAATCTCTAAATAAAATGACAGGTTTACCTTCGTTCGATGCTTGTAACACACTTGGACATTCAGGGATAACTGCTGTAGTTGGAATGTGCAAAATATCTTCCGAAATATCTTCAATGCTCAGCATTTCATGACGATCGGCACGTTCTGGATTATAACGAGTAATACACAAATGCTTGCGAATACGACCAAGCTTTTGTTCTACTTTCTTCGTTTTGCTGTCAAGCATACCGATGATACGATCTGAGTCGCGTACTGAAGAAATCTCAGGATTGGTCACGATGATTGCTTCATCAGCATGATACATCGCCATAATTGCACCACGTTCGATACCTGCTGGCGAATCACAGATGATATAGTCAAATTCTTCTGACAGCTCATCCATAATTTGTTGCACACCTTCATCAGTCAGTGCATCTTTATCGCGTGTTTGCGATGCAGGCAAGATATAGAGATTTTCGATGTCTTTATCGCGAATCAAAGCTTGTTGTAAACGTGCTTCACCTTTGATGACATTTACAAAATCATAAATTACACGACGCTCACAACCCATAATCAAGTCAAGATTACGCAGACCAACGTCAAAGTCAATCACTACAGTTTTAAAACCACGTAAAGCCAAACCTGTGGCAAGTGATGCACTGGTCGTAGTTTTTCCGACGCCACCTTTACCTGACGTTACAACAACGATTTTAGACACCAGAATACTCCTATATTTTGCGATGATTTATTGTGTATACAATAAATAATTTATACGTTGCTAAGATTAAATTGTTAGTGGGTGAAATTCAAGTTCTTGTTGAGAATTGAGGGAAATCTGCACTGGTTTTTTCAAAAATTCTGCTGGAATGTCATCAGCCAAACAATAAGTACCCGCAATGGATACCAATTGTGCTTCTAAACTGTGACAAAAGATACGCGCGTTTTGTTCACCACTTGCACCTGCAATGATTCGTCCACGACCTGCACCATAAATATATACATTACCAGAAGAAATGATTTCTGAACCACTATTCATACTGGAAGTAAGAACAATATCAGCCTCTTCAATCAGGCTTTGCCCAGTGCGTAGCATATCATCATGATAGATTGTTTTATGTTGTGATTGTATAGTTGCGATACTTTCAACGTGACTTTCACCAGCCGATTGTGCCACGATGTCTTGTTCAGAAGTAGGGGTAATACGCTGTACCGACTGATCCGCAGGCAAAATAGGAAATTGTATTGCACGTGCATCTTCACTTAATACACCATCAATGACTGCCATTGGTTGCAAACCAAATTCCATCAACAGTTGAATCAATGCAATCAAATCTTGTGGAACACTGCTGTTGATGACCACAGGTGTACCATGATAATCATTTTGAGCAAAGATTTGACTCAATTGCTGACGAAGCTCATCTAGATTATTACTATCAAAACTCAGTCGTGAAAATTTGACCATGCGTCCAATGATACGAATATCTGCCATATTGTGCTGTACCTATCTATTCTATCTATCCGAGCTAAGCCAAAAAACCAAGCAAGTGCAAAACAAAATCTAAAATTTTATCACTAAAATAACGATTTTAACCAATATAAAATCTCTAAATTAGACTCGGCTATATTAGCGAATTTTTCACAAATTTGCACCTGATAATTACACTTTCTTGTCTTTTGCCACATGACTTGATATATGCAAATTAATGTCCAGTATTGCGTAAAGTCTCTTGGATAGATGCTTTATCATACTGCTTGATATTATGCCAATGTTTAACCTTCACTTGTTCACGAATACCGTGAATACTTTGTTGCATGACAGAACTAACTAGTGCATCAATCTGATCTGAGTCGAGTGGTACTTGACTGATTTCATGCGATATGTCTTGCAATATCGATGGTGGCTGCTGATTTGTATCACGTGGACTTTGAATAAATGGTTCAATTAAACCCTGAGTGATATTTTCGCCAAGACGCTGCCCAATGAGATGAATTTGTTGCTCTAGGCGAGAGCCAACCATTGGAATAAGTCTCAACATTTGATGTAATTCGGGGGCATCTTCAATGGCTTTTTGCACGATTTGCCCAACATTTTTACTGATCATTTGTTCTCGCACAGCAAGCTCTTTGGCTAAGGTCTGATGCAAAGTTTCACTGAGTACGTCAGCGAATTGTTGGCGGTGATCATCAATAATTTTATGCAATAAATCATGATGTTGATCATTATTTTCAAATTCTTTTTCTAGTTGATGCAATGCCGTCAATACAATGCGATCAGTGACTTCTTCCAAAACGATGGCATAATAATATTGTGCTTTGAGTATCCACGACTTCGGTACAACATGATAGCCCATTTCGTGAAAACGATATGCAATGACACCTGCACGTAGCAAACGTAAAAAACGCAAACTTGGCAAAATCGCCAAAACTTCATACCAATGTACGAAGGGAAAAAACCACCAGTGGCGATGCTGTTTACCAATGATTGCCACGCCCCAACGTACAAACAATTCAGAAATCAAAAAGCAAATAAAATAAAAATCGATCAATTGAACCAGTGGTGCCAGAGTATCAATATAATACTGTCGCCATTGTATCAGCAAGCTACTACCAAACGGTGAATGTTGGCTAAACCACGCACCAAAATCACTCATAATAATGGCTTGTAGGAATAATACCAATACGTTGATAGTAATCAAAAACATCATTAAGATGTCATAACCTAAGAACAGCTTCCATTGCCATGTACCGTGTGTGGCGGTTTTAAAACTGGTTTTTAAGGCTTTATTGTTACTGCTATTATTTACAGGGTTTGGATTTGCTTTACTCATTACAATATGCCGTTGCATGCCAAAATAATGTTTGCATCATGCTTGATTATTGGGATTTATTCAAGGTTTAAATCTGCCTAAATGATCCATAAAAAATCGCTATTCAAAATTATTTTAGAATAGCGATTTTTAATCAATTTTATAAATTTAAATGATAATTATTTTTAAGTACTTGTTGTTTTGAGTTGCTCAATCAAAGCATCTTTTTCTTGCCACAATTGATCAACCCACAGTTGGAATTTGGCACGATACTCTGCATCATCCTCATAACTGCTACTGTTCACCCACTCAGGAATCGTGATTTTACGCAAATCTACGATGACTTTTGGCACTTGTCCAGACCAAAACTCACCATAACCAGGGATGCCATCAGGATAAACGATGGTCATATCTAACAGCTCATCAATATCATGACCCAAAATATTTAATGCTAAAGCTAGACCGCCTGCCTTTGCTTTGAGTAGATGTTGATACGGTGATTTTTGTTGTTGATGTTTATCTGGAGTATATCGAGTGCCTTCTAGATAATTCAGCAAAGTAAAAGGTTGTGATAACAATTGTTGGCAAGATTTACGTGCTTCTTCCAAGTCACGATTTTTTAGTTCAGGATTTTTGGCGATTTGGCTTTTGGTATGACGTTTCATCATCGGGAAACCTAGAATCTTAAAAGCTTGACCAACAAAAGGAATAAAAATCAGCTCCCACTTGGTAAAAAAGCGAGTTAAAGGCATACGCTCAGCAACAAAATACTGATTTACCGTTGTGTCTACCCAGCTTTGATGGTTGCAAATCATAATGTAGCGACCATCTTTTTTGAGTTGTAAATCTTCGCTAACACGAATATCCCATTGCGTATCTTTTAATACATTATCGATCATCCAGTTATTTACACGAATCCAATTATTCGCAAGATTTACGTTAGTTTGATCAATCTTCGCTGATGGCTTGATGAGTTTGGTTAAACCTAAAGATAAAATAAGCGGACCATGCGTAAAAGTATTGGCAGTCAATAGTGTAGATACTGACGCACTACGTTTGAATTTTTGCCATCTCTGTTGTAATGATGACATTTTTGTTTTGGCTAAATGATTTGGATTGGTCTGCATAGTTCGCTCATTCACAAAGATTAAAATACCAAGGCAGAAGTCTTAGTATTTTATAAAAACACAAAATTGTATTCAGGTAGATCATCATATTACGATTTAAATAACAAAGGTGCAATCACCAAAACAAGTGAAATCAAATCACAAATGCTATTTCTCTTCATTTTATTTCAATCATGTATGAATAATGGTGAATATACCTGATTGAATGTAAAAGTAATCATGTACTATGTTAATGATTGTGCAAAACTTTACAATTATTGTATTGAGTACGCTTGCCTTGTGATAAAAAATAACATCACGACAAATGTAAAAACCAATTTAGGGGAAAATGTCATGTTTAAGAAATTAGCAGTTACAGCTTTAGTAGGTACAGTTGCATTGACAGGTTGTGCTACTGATCCAAATACAGGTGTAGGTCGTGTGGATAAAGCGATCATCGGTTCTGTAATTGGTGCAGCAGCAGGTTACGGCGTATCACGTGGTAATGCAAATACTGCAGCACAAAACAACCGTGCGGCATTGATTGGTGCTGTGCTTGGTGGTGCTGGTGGTGCGATTCTTGATCAACGTGAACAACGTTTGAAAACTGAATTGGCTGGTACAGGTGTTTCTGTAGATCGTAATCCAGATGGCTCGATTGCATTGACCATGCCTGGTAACATCACTTTCCCAACCAACTCTTATTCAATCAACCCATCTTTCTACCAAACTTTGGACAAAGTTGCACGTCAGTTGAATGATGGTCGTGTTGCAGTAGTTGTGTCTGGTTATACTGATAGTACTGGTAATGATGCAATCAATATTCCATTGTCTCAAAACCGTGCTGCATCTGTGCAACAATACTTGATCAACCGTGGTGTACCGAGCAACCGCATTAATGCACAAGGTTACGGTGCGTCAAATCCGATTGCAAGCAATGCTACAGAGTCTGGTCGTGAACAAAACCGCCGTGTAGAATTAAGCATTTATGCAACATCATAATTTGATTTGATGTTGAAATAAAAACAAAAGCCATCGTTGTTTATCAGCGGTGGCTTTTTTGTAGTTGAGTGTTTAGAAAATGAGAGATAAAAAGGATGATTAAAATGAAGTAAGACCTTGAAAATATTGTGCAAGACTTTTAAATTTGTTTAACAAAAATACAAACTGACTGAAAGCTTAAAAAAGATAGTTTTGATACAATGACTTTTGTAAAAATTACTTTTACAATCACAATATTCTGCTGATACAACGCATCATTTTTGTATTGGCATCTTCGTAAACGGTATTTTTCACAGGATAGATTATGCTTACAGCGCAGCAGGCCTTAGATCGACTGAAACAAGGCAACCAAAATTTTGTCAAAGGCGATGTACAATATAAAATGCTCAGTCAGCTTGAGCGTGCCGAATTGGCAAATACATCGCAAAATCCTTTTGCGATTATTTTGGGATGTTCTGATTCTCGCGTTCCTGCGGAAATGGTGTTTGATCAGGGTTTGGGTGATTTGTTTGTGATCCGTGTTGCGGGCAATATTGTCGCTCCATCACAAGTCGGTAGTGTGGAATTTGCGGCAGAGCGTTATGATTGTCCTTTGGTGGTGGTACTTGGGCACAGTCAATGCGGTGCGATCCAAGCGACTGTAGAGAGTTTACAAAATCCAAATCAAGCGACCTCGCCAAATTTGATGTCTATCGTCAATCGTGTACGTCCTGCGGTGGAAATATTATTTCAAACTGAATTGTGCAATGATACCGAAAAGCTTTGTAAACATGCGGTAAAAGCCAATATTTATGCATCAGTCAATCAATTGCGTCACGGTTCTGCGGTATTAGAAAATTTAATTGAAAAAGGACAATTGATGATCGTTGGAGCAGAGTATTCATTAGAAACCGGTGAAGTGGTGTTTTTTGATTATTAAGCTGCGTTCGGTTTAAAAAATTGCATTTTTATTGTAATAATATGATTTTAAAGCGGTTAGGGTGGGCATCATTGCCCACCAATACTTTGAATGCCTTTAATTTGTATTCAAAATCAAAAAATTAAATTTTTAACTTACCCAGAATTCACGTTATTGAAGATTATCTCCAATTTAGGCTGAAATATTGTAAAATCAACCTAAACCCATTAAGATAAATCATTCTTTTTAAATCTAAAATATCTTATGGCTTTTGCACACAACAATTTTTTAACCGAACATTGCTTATATCAAGATGATGATATTTTAGTCATCAATAAACCTGCAGGCGTGTTGACCATACCCGGAAAAGGCGATTTGATTGATAGCGTTTTGACCCGTTTGCAAGCCATCGAACCACGCACTTTATTGATTCATCGCCTAGACCGTGATACATCGGGGATTTTGGTCTTTGCCTTAAATAAAGCTGCACAAAGTCATATTTCCAAACAATTCCAAGCCAGAACGACCGAAAAATTTTATCAAGCAATTTTGTCGGGGCATTTGAGTACACATTTGCCACAGCAAGGTACGATTGATATTCCTGTAGTGTATGATGCCAGCCGTCCGCCATTACATATTGTTGATGCCAATGAAAAAAAACCTGCGGTGACGCATTGGCAAGTTTTACAAGAATTTGAATTAAACGGCTTAGCAGTGACCCGAGTGGAATTTAAACCAATTACAGGACGCTCGCATCAATTGCGTGTACATAGTCAATATTTGGGTCATGCTATTGTTGGTGATACTTTATATGCGGATGAAAATTATCGACGCATTAGCCCAGTATTGTGTTTACATGCACAACGCTTACGTTTTGTACATCCACGTACAAACGAAGAAATACAATTTGAAAGTCAGCCTGCTTTTTAATTCAATAGTGACTTTGTTTGATGGAAAAAGTCGCTACAAAAAATTATGCAATTGATTTGAATATGTTATAATTACCCTCCACTAAAAGCCACAGCGTAGATCTGTTCTAGAGATGTACTACGCTATTACCGCTACATTATGCATAAGGTGACAGAGTTGCAACAGTTTGCTATTGGACAACGTTGGATTTCGGATACAGAATCAGAATTAGGTTTGGGTGTAGTGATTGACGTTGACGAACGTTCAGTCAGTATTCTATTCCCAAAAAGCGATGAAACTCGTTTGTACTCACAACAAACTGCACCTTTGTCACGGATTGCTTTCATGGCAGGGGATGATATCACTGACCAAGAAGGTTTGACTTGGCAAGTTTTGTCTGTAGAAAATCGCCACGGCATTTTACGTTATCGTGCCAAACGCCAAGATGAACAGGGTGAGTGGGTTGAAAAAGACCTGAATGAAACTCGCCTAGCTGCCCAAATCCAATTGGCAAAACCATTAGATCGTTTACTTGCTAGCCAAATTGATTATAAAGAAAATTATGACTTGCGTGTGCAAGCTTTGTTGATGCAATCACAAATGCGTCGTAGCCCATTACGTGGTTTGCTTGGTGCAAGGGTCGGTATTATTCCACATCAATTATATATTGCCAATGAAGTCGGTACCCGTTTTGCTCCACGTGTTTTACTTGCTGATGAAGTGGGTTTGGGTAAAACCATTGAAGCAGGTTTGATTATTCATCAACAACTCAAAACCGCACGTAGTGAACGGGTTTTGGTTTTTGTGCCTGATTCGTTGCAATATCAGTGGATGATTGAAATGCGTCGCCGTTTCAATCTGAATTTTTCGATTTTTGATTTGACGCGTACCGCATCAATTCGTGAACACGATCCTGATTTAAATCCATTTTCTACCGAACAATTGATTATTGTCAGCATTGATTTGATGCTAGATCATCCTGATTTACATGAACAAGCCATTGAAGCTGGTTTTGATTTGATGGTGGTGGATGAAGCTCATCACTTGATGTGGAGTGAGCAAGAGGGTGGCAATGATCGCTATGAATTGATTGAAGATTTTGCCAACAAAACTGCTGGTGTGCTATTGCTTACCGCAACACCTGAACAATTGGGTGTAGAAAGTCATTTTGCTCGTTTGCGTTTGTTAGATCCGCAACGTTTTGACAGCTTAGATCGCTTTTTGGATGAAGAAGAACAATATAAACATACTGCCAAAATTGCTGAAGTGTTAATCGGTGAAAATGAACTAAGTGATGAACAACAAGATGCCTTAGAAGGGCTGTTGGGCTATCGTTTGGGTGAAGAGCCCGAGCAACGCTACCGTGCTATTCATGAATTATTAGACCGCCATGGTACAGGTCGTGTCTTGTTCCGTAATACGCGTGAAGCGATTCAAGGTTTCCCAGGTCGTGACTGCCATCCCGCACCTTTGCCAATGTCTGAAAACTGGAATACTACAGGCAAATTGCGTGAGCAAATGTGGCCTGAAGAACTACAGCTCGATGGTGCATGGCTAGAACACGATCCACGTGTCACTTGGCTCATGGAATTGATGAAAAAAGAGCTGAAGCATAAAAAAGTCTTGTTGATTGCTCGTAGTGGTCCTGTGGTTGAAGCCTTAGAAAGCGTATTGCGTTTGCATGGTGGCGTGCGTACAGCGATGTTCCACGAAGGCATGAGCTTGCTTGAGCGTGACCAATCTGCGGCTTATTTTGCTGAAGAAAGCTATGGTGCACAGATTTTATTGTGTTCGGAAATCGGTTCAGAAGGGCGTAATTTCCAATTTGCCCACAACTTAGTATTGTTTGATTTACCGTCCAATCCTGATGTGTTGGAGCAACGTATTGGTCGCCTAGATCGTATTGGACAAAAGCATCGTATCCAAATTCATGTGCCTTATATTGAAGGTACTGCACAAGAGCGTATGTTCCGTTGGTACAATGAAGCATTAAATATTTTTAGCCAAATTTCACCGACTGCACAGACTTTGCAAGAAAATTATATTGCTGAATTAAAAGACTTTTTACTACAAGATGGTGGTGAGGCGTTCGAGCAATTATTAGAGCAAGTCAATCAAGATCGCCAAGTCTTGGAGACCGAATTGCGTGATGGGCGTGACCGTTTATTAGAATATAATTCTTGTCGCCCAGTAGTGGCAGGGCGTATTGTCAAGGCTTTGGAAGATTATGAACGCCAATCGCTATTGCCTGATTTTGTCAAACGCTTTATGTCAGCAACCAATATTGACTTCGATGAACAAGCCAACGGTACAGTGATTATTCGCCCTAGCGATCAAACACAAATTGATGGTTTGGCATTAGATGAAGAGGGTATGACAGCGACCTTCCAGCGTGAGCAAGCAGGTCAGCGTGAAGATGTACAGTTCTTAACCATGGAACACCCTTTTATTGAAAGTGTTTTGGATGTCTTTAATACGCAATCTTTTGGCAGTGCCAACGTTGCATTGTTTAAGACCAATGCCATCAAAGAAGGTTCTTTGCTCATGGAAGTGTGGTTTAAGGTTGATGTGATTGCACCTAAAGCACTGAATGTACAAGCAGGATTACCAAAGCAATTGATTCGTGTCTTGCTGAGTGAAAATGGACAAGACCTGTCTGAAAAAGTGGCATCACACGTGTTACAACCTTATGTTGCTTATTTAGATGGACAACAGGCACGCCAAATTATCAAGGTACGTCGTGAAGTGATTGAACAACGTTATGCTCAAGCTTTTGATTTGGCTCAACAGCAAGTGCCTGATATTCAACAAGAAGCTAAGGTGTGGTATGACAAGCGTTGGCAGCGTGAAATCGACCGTTTGAATTATCTGAAAAAGCATAATCCAAGTATTCGTGAAGATGAAATCAATCGACTGCAAAAGCTACAAGCAGAAGGTCTGGGCTTGTTAGATCAAGTGACTTTGACACCTGAGGCTATTCGCGTATTGGTAACGGTAAAACCAAGTTAAATCCATTTTTATTGATTGAAAATGGGTAAAAACAGACATCGGTAATCTGACTTGATTGCCGATGTTTTTTATTAATGTGAAATATGTCACAAAAAATAAATCACTTTCATTGGTATTTTAGGGAATTAATGTTAAAATTTTGTGATAAATCATTTAGATTTTTATTGCAGGTATAGATGCATTTTGATGTAAATGTAGTAATTTTTTGAGTTTTTATAATGTGATAGGTACAGGTCAAATAAGATGATGAAATTATCAGTCGGTGTAAAACTTGCAAATACCTTGTCGCTGACACCTCAGCTACAGCAAGCCATTCGCCTATTGCAATTATCTAGTCTTGAGCTTGAACAAGAAGTCCAATTACAATTAGACAGTAATCCTCTGTTAGAACGTATCGAAGACTATGAGCTACATCAAGTCGAAAATAAATTAGAAAAGCAAAGTGAAGAACAAAGTTTAGATAATATTGAGCAAAAAATTCCCGATGAGCTTGCTGTAGATACAGACTGGGATGATATTTATAGCGATCAACCCACTGCATTGGCAACGCCAGAATTTGAAGAAAGAGAAGACAATCGCACGACCAGCCCCGATTTGCATGAGCATTTATTGTGGCAAATCAATTTATTGCATTTCTCACCAATTGAGCAGATTGCTGCCCATTGTATTTTAGATGCTTTGGATGAACGGGGCTATTTGTGCTGTGATT
Organism: Hubeiibacter jixunmingi; assembly: GCF_041928215.1. Classification (NCBI taxonomy): domain Bacteria; kingdom Pseudomonadati; phylum Pseudomonadota; class Gammaproteobacteria; order Moraxellales; family Moraxellaceae; genus Hubeiibacter; species Hubeiibacter jixunmingi. Next base: position 24,601 of record NZ_JBHFHK010000004.1, read on the forward strand.
TGGATGAGATTTTACAATCTGTACAGCATTTGGCTGAGCAAGCGGGTTTAATCGAAGACGATAGTGACCCAAGCGAAGCCATTGAATTGGCAGAAATTGCTGTGGTACTCAAGCGGATTCAACGTTTAGACCCTGTAGGTGTGGCAGCACGAAATTTGGTCGAATGTCTATCTATACAGTTAGAAAATATCAGTGAAAATAATGCCAATATTAGTGATTTAATCAAAAAAAATGCGATGAATTTATTGCAACATGTTGATTTATTGCTGAATAATGATGTAGTGCGTTTGATGCGTTCGACCAAATTAGAATTGGATCAGCTCAAAGATGTGATGCTATTGCTAAAATCTTTAGACCCAGCACCTGGGGCGAAATTCCAACCGCAAAGCCAAGATTATCAAACGCCAGATGTGATTGTACAACTCAAATCGGACTGTTGGCATGTGTTTTTAAATCCAGATACTTTGCCACGTTTGCGGGTGAATAATTATTATGCCAATATGATTAAACGTGCCGACCAAAGTGATGAAAATCAATATTTGCGTCATCATATGTTAGAGGCGAAAAATTTTATCAAGAGTGTTGATGAACGGCATAAAACTCTACTTAGAGTTGCTACTTGTATTGTCAATCATCAAAAAGGATTCTTGGAACAAGGTCTTGAAGCCATGAAACCTTTGGTTTTGCGTGAAATTGCCGAAGAGCTAGAACTACACGAATCCACTATCTCACGGGTAACAACCAATAAATATATGCTTACTCCACGTGGTTTGTTTGAATTAAAATATTTCTTTTCCAGTCATGTGGCAAACAGCGATGGGGCGGAACATTCATCGACTGCAATTCGAGCCATGATCAAAAAAATGATCAGTCAAGAAAATCCAAAAAAACCACTGTCTGATAGCGTATTGGTGGACATGCTGAAAGCCGATGGCGTAGATGTCGCAAGACGTACTGTGGCAAAATACCGTGAAAGCATGAATATTCCTTCATCATCAGAACGTAAAAAACTATTGTAACACTATGCATCAATTTTTAATGAGTCTATATATTCTATATCATAGATAAGGTGGTGCTATGTATCCTTTTCTTTACATCAAAAAATAAAGCCAACTCCGAAAAGTTGGCTTTATTATCATCTGATTAATCTAAACAACAAACATTAGTTTTTGATTTTTTCAGACAAGAAGAACCAAGTATCTAACACAGAGTCAGGGTTTAAAGATACTGATTCAATACCTTGTTCCATTAACCATTGTGCCAAATCTGGGTGATCTGATGGACCTTGACCACAGATACCGACATATTTACCTGCTTTACGGCACGCTTGAATCGCCATGCCCAGCAAGATTTTCACTGCTGGATCACGTTCATCAAACATATGAGAAACGATACCTGAGTCACGGTCAAGACCTAAAGTCAATTGTGTCAAGTCATTTGAACCGATAGAGAAGCCGTCAAAATGCTCAAGGAATTGATCTGCTAACAATGCATTCGTTGGCAATTCACACATCATGATGACTTTCAAGCCATTTTCACCACGTTTTAAACCATTCTCTTCCAAAAGCTCAATCACGCGTTTTGCTTGACCAACAGTACGTACGAAAGGAATCATGATCAATACGTTAGTTAAGCCCATTTCGTCACGTACTTTTTTCAAGGCACGGCATTCAAGGTCGAAACAGTCACGGAAGTTTTCAGACACATAACGGCCTGCACCACGGAAACCAAGCATTGGGTTTTCTTCTTCAGGTTCGTACAATTTACCACCGATAAGGTTGGCATATTCGTTCGATTTGAAGTCAGACATACGTACAATCACTGGCTTGTCTGCAAAGGCAGCAGCAAGGGTAGAAATCCCTTCAACCAATTTTTCTACATAAAAATCGACTGGTGTTGCATAACCAGCCATGCGTTGCGTAATCGCTGTACGGGTTTCTTGTGGCAAGCTATCAAAGTTTAATAATGCTTTTGGATGCACACCAATCATACGGTTGATAATGAACTCAAGACGAGCCAAACCAACACCTGCGTTTGGAATTTGAGCAAAGTCAAATGCACGGTCTGGGTTACCCACGTTCATCATGATTTTGAATGGTAAGTCAGGCATAGATTCTACAGAATTACGTTGAATTTCAAAATCTAACGCACCTTCATAGATAAAGCCTGTGTCACCCTCAGCACATGATACAGTAACGTGCTGACCATCAACCAATACTTCTGTAGCATTACCGCAACCGACAATTGCTGGTACGCCTAATTCACGTGCAATGATGGCAGCGTGACAAGTACGACCACCACGGTTAGTGATGATTGCAGAAGCACGTTTCATTACTGGTTCCCAATCTGGGTCAGTCATGTCTGATACCAATACATCGCCGTCTTGAACTTTGTCCATTTCTGCGATTGAATTTACAATACGCACAGGACCAGAACCGATACGCTGACCAATTGAACGACCTTCACACAATACTGTACCTTGTTGTTTTAACAAGTAGCGTTCCATTGAACCGACATTTTGACGGCTTTTTACTGTTTCTGGACGAGCTTGTACGATGTACAATAAACCATCATCACCATCTTTTGCCCATTCGATGTCCATTGGCATACCGTAATGTTGCTCAATGATCATGGCTTGTTTGGTCAATTCGTGTAATTCAGCATCAGTCAAAGCAAATTGTTGGCGTTCTTGTTTATCAACATCAACGATTTCAACTGAACGACCTGCAACACCTTCGCTGCTATAAATCATTTTCTTGTGTTTAGCACCAAGGTTGCGACGCAATACCGCATATTTACCTGCTTTTGCCAAAGGTTTTGAGAGATAAAATTCGTCAGGGTTTACCGCACCTTGTACGACCATTTCACCCAAACCATAAGATGCAGTGATAAATACCACATCACGGAAACCTGATTCGGTATCCAAAGTAAACATCACACCTGCTGCACCTGTTTCAGAACGTACCATACGTTGTACGCCTGCAGACAATGCCACGATGTCATGCTCAAAGCCTTGATGCACACGGTAAGCAATGGCACGGTCATTATACAATGATGCAAAAACTTCTTTGATAGCGATCAAAATATTATCGATACCACGGATGTTTAAGAATGTTTCTTGCTGACCAGCAAAAGATGCATCAGGTAAGTCTTCTGCAGTAGCTGATGAACGAACTGCTACAGCGATATTCGGGTTGCCGTTTGACATTTTTTCAAATGCTTGGCGAACTTCTTGCTCTAATTCTGGCGTTAATGGTGAGTCAATAATCCACTGACGGATTTTTGCACCTGTTTGTGTTAAGGCTTGAATATCGTCAACATTAAGCTGTTGTAATTCTGCTTGGATTTTGGCTTTTAAACCGCTCTTATCCAAATATTCACGATAAGCTTCAGCTGTTGTGGCAAAACCACCTGGTACCGATACACCAGCACCAGCCAAGTGGCTGATCATTTCACCGAGTGATGCGTTTTTACCACCAACACGCTCAACGTCGTGTTTGCCTAAGTTGTCTAAACCGATAACACGTGCTTCCAAAGCCGTCTCTCCCACAATTGACTTGAATTAACTAAGCATAAACTAAAAAAAACTGTTTATGTCATACTATGTGTCAAACTTTTGATTTAAAATTTGCAATTAAATGATTGCTAAAAATTTTTTATAAAAAGTTAAGGACAGACACAGAGAATGATATTATTATATAATTAATCTGTTTTTAAGTAAATTTCCAGATAAAATGATGCATATCACAAATGAAAATAGTAACGATGGGAAGCACATTCAACGCAGCGTGTTTTTTATCTCTGACGGTACAGCAATCACTGCTGAGACCTTGGGTCATTCTTTATTAGCACAATTTCCGCATGTTGATTTTGATATTCATGTCTTACCTTATGTGGACTCAGAAGAAAGTGCTTTGCGTGCAGTTGAAGAAATCAATAAAATTGCCACAGATCAAGGCGTATTACCTTTGGTTTTTGATACCTTGGTTGATGTAAAAGTACGTGAAATCATCAATACTGCCAAAGCAGTAAACTTGGATGTATTTGAAGGTTTAATCAGCAAGCTGGAAACAGAACTGGATACCAAAGCAACCACATTGGTCGGTCAAACGCATGCGGTGACCAATACTGCTTCGTATAAAGCACGTATCGATGCGGTACATTTTGCTTTAGATAATGATGACGGTGCCAGAACACGACATTATGATCAAGCAGATATTATTTTGATTGGTGTATCACGCTCAGGTAAAACACCGACATCGATTTATTTATCTTTACAATTTGGGATTCGTGTAGCGAATTATCCACTGACAGAAGACGATTTGGATGATAATTGCCTGCCTGCTGTATTGAAACCACATCGCCAAAAATTATTTGGTCTGATGATTGATGCAGATCGCTTAGTTGCAATCCGTCAAGAACGTAAAGCCAATAGCCGTTATGCTAGCTTTAGTCAATGTCAAATGGAACTACGTGCAATCGAAGGTATCTATATTTCTGAAGGTGTGCCATTTTTAAATGTTTCAGAAATGTCGATTGAGGAAATTTCTACACGTATTTTACAAATGACGGGCTTAAAACGTCGCATCGGCTAAGTTTTGTAAATTCAGAGTGAAAAGGCAGCTTATTGGTAAGCTGTCTTTTTTATTTTGTTTGGTTTTAAATCTCTATATAAAAAGATGGATAATTTGATAAAAATCTAAAAAAACCTTAAAATAGGCGGTTATTTTTATATTCGCACTGCCATAGGTAAAGTCATGAAAGCATCGTTAAGATTACGTTTAGATCAGCTGTCCGACCGTTATGAAGAGTTGACTGCACTGTTGGCAGATGCGGAAGTGATTTCGGATAATCAGAAATTTCGTAAACTATCTCGTGAGCATAGTGACCTACAAGAAATTACAGAAGTTTGGCAACAATATACACAAGCCGAAGCCGATATCGTGACTGCCGAAGAAATGCTCAGTGAGCCTGACTTTAAAGACATGGCACAAGAAGAAATCAAAAGCAATAAAGCCTTGATTGCCGAGCTTGAAGATAAGCTAAATATCTTGATGATTCCCAAAGATCCAAACGATGCCAATGCTGCCTTTTTGGAAATTCGTGCAGGGACGGGCGGTGATGAAGCGGCGATTTTCTCGGGTGATTTATTCCGTATGTACAGCAAATATGCAGAAAGTCGAGGCTGGCGAATCGAAGTCTTGTCTGAAAATGAAGGCGAACATGGCGGCTATAAAGAAGTGATTTGCCGTGTTGATGGTGATGGTGTGTATGGACGTTTAAAATTTGAAAGTGGTGCACATCGCGTACAGCGTGTCCCTGCTACCGAAAGCCAAGGACGTGTACATACTTCAGCGTGTACTGTGGCGATTTTGCCTGAAGTCGATGTCGATACCACAGTGGATATTAACCCTGCTGACTTGCGTATTGATACCTATCGTGCGTCAGGTGCGGGTGGTCAGCATATTAACAAGACCGATTCTGCGGTGCGAATTACCCATATTCCGACAGGTGTAGTGGTGGAGTGTCAAGACGAGCGTTCGCAACATAAAAACAAAGCCAAAGCCATGGCACTGTTGGTATCACGTCTCGAAAATGCCAAACGCCAAGCCCAAGAAACTGCAACATCAGAAATGCGTCGTGATTTGGTCGGTTCGGGCGATCGTTCGGAGCGTATCCGTACTTATAACTATCCACAAGGGCGTATGACCGATCATCGTATCAATTTGACCCTTTATAAACTTGATGCAGTGATGGAAGGTGATTTGACCGAACTATTAGACAGCTTGCACCGTGAATATCAAGCAGATCAATTGGCAATGTTGGCACAGGAAAACGGTGGTTAATGCTTATTTCTCAAGCCTTAAATCTCTATGGCGAACCCGACAGCTACGAACGCCAAGAAAATACATGGCTATTAGCAGAAATCGTCGGCTGTTCGGCATTAGAATTAAAATTGCTTGGCGAAAAAGTATTGACTGATACACAACAACAGCAATATTTACAAGGGCTTGCACGATTGAAGCAAGGCGAGCCTTTGGCATATATACTCGGCTCACAGCCATTTTGGACGCTAGATTTAACGGTAAACCAACATACTTTAATTCCACGTCCTGACAGTGAAATCGTGGTGGAAAGTATTTTAAGTTTACCCGTTGCAATGGATGCACAGATTTTGGATATGGGTACAGGCACAGGGGCGATTGGCTTGGCGTTGGCAAGTGAACGACCTACTTGGCAGGTGACTTTGACTGATATTCATCTAGAAACAATAAAAACGGCTGAATATAATGCCAAAAAGCATGATTTAAACAATGTTCGATTTGCTTTGGGTGTATGGTATCAAGCATTACAAAATACTGATTTTAAAGATAAATTTGATGTGATTGTATCGAATCCACCTTATTTGGCGGATGATGACAGTCATTTAGATACTCTATTAAAATATGAGCCAAAACGAGCATTGGTGGCGGATAAGCAAGGTCTAAGCGATATTGAAATCATTGTTAGTGATGCAAAAAACCATCTAAAAGTTAATGGTTTTTTGTTGATTGAACATGGCTATCAGCAAGCCGAAAGCGTACAAGCGATTTTTAAACAACATGGATTACAAGCAGTAAAGACCATCAAAGATTATGGTGATAATGATCGCGTGACGATTGGACGATTTCTCTGATTTTAAACCCAAAAAATGACCAATAAATAAAGGCCAAATGCTTTGTTATTGCCCTTAAAGTTGTTAAGATAATCACACAAATGATTTGTACAACAACACAGGTGAGCAATGTTAGAGTTCGGCAAAAATGACAACCCAAGTCAGAATCAAAACCACAATCAAAATCATACGCAAGGAGCAAGTACACAGATTATTGCGATTGACTTGGGAACTACCAATTCTTTGGTCGGTGTCTATCAAGATGGGCAAAGCGTATTAATTAAAAATGCCTACGATAAATATACCACGCCATCCGCGATTGCTTTGGATGTCAAAGGGCAAGTATTGATTGGCAATGCGGCCTTGGAATTACGTCATCAAGGCATGCCAGTATTGACCAGTTTTAAACGCCTGATGGGTACGGACAAAAAATTAAGCCTAGGCAATAAGGCTTTTAATGCGGTTGAGCTATCCTCTTTGATTTTACAAAGCTTAAAACAAGATGCCGAGCAGTATTTGGGGCATAGCGTTAGTGATGCGATTATCACTGTGCCTGCCTATTTTAATGATATTCAACGCCAAGCCACCATCAAAGCGGCTCAATTGGCAGGGCTAAATGTATCACGCTTGATTAATGAACCGACCGCTGCCGCCTTGGCATATGGCTTGGGGCAGAGTGATGACAGTTGCTTTTTGGTATTTGATTTGGGTGGTGGTACTTTTGACGTATCGATTGTTGAGTTGTTTGATGGCGTAATTGAAGTGCGTGCTAGTGCAGGGGATAATCATTTAGGTGGTGATGATTTTATCGCCACGATTGTCAAACAATTTTGGATGAAATATGCCGATCAGTTTGGGCAAAATGCCAATCAGAGTCCGATTCCAGCACTTGAGATGCTCTTGACTGCCAAAGCCCAACATGTCTTGCATCAGTTCAGCACGCAAGAGAGTGTCAATATGTTGGTACAATGGCAACAGCAAGAATACGCCTTTGAGTTTAATCGTACCCAGTTTGCCACATGGATTGAGCCATTATTACAACGTCTAAAAAAACCGCTTGAACGTGCCATGCGTGATGCCCGTATTCGACCAGATGATATTGATCAAATCGTGATGGTGGGTGGGGCGACACGGATTTTGGCGGTACGTCAGATGGTGACCAAACTGTTTGGGCGTTTTCCATCGACAGCGATTCAGCCTGATGAAGCCATCGTGCGTGGGGCGTGCGTGCAAGCAGGTTTGAAAGCCAAAGATGCGTGTTTAAAAGAAGTGGTATTGACCGATGTTTGCCCATTTAGTTTGGGTATTGAAACAGGTGAAAATAATCAATTTGATCCGATCATCGAACGTAACACAGTGATTCCAACCAGTAAAGTGCGTGAATATTTTCCAAGGTGAACACCGCTTGTGCAAAGAAAATATTCATCTTGGTGAATTGGAAGTCAAATTGCCTGCTAATAATGAACATTTAAGCATTGAAGTGCGTTTTTCTTATAATCCAAACGGCATTTTGGATGTGGATGTACATGTGCCACATACTGGAGAAAAATTGCAAAAAGTGCTGATTAATCATCAAAGTGTAATGACACCACAGCAGATTGAACAAGCCCGTAAAGAATTGGCAGCTTTAAAAATCCACCCACGGGATGACTTGCGAAATAAGGCGTTAATTTTGCGTGCTGACCGTATGTATAATGAATATACAGGTATGATTCGTCAGCAGATTTCGGAATATACTGCCCGATTTAGTGCGGTATTGGATGGGCAAGATGAACGTGAAATCAAAGAACATCAAGCTCAATTTGAACAGTTCTTAGATGATGTTGAACAAATTAGTCCGTTTGATTATTAGGGCTTAAAGATGAAAAATAAAATAAGAATTGCTTTAGGGCTAATGCTGACGAGTAGTTTAAGCGTTGCTGCAGTACCTAGCGATGCAACTACTCTTGTGCCATCAGGTTGGAAAGTAATCAGCCACGCAATTGGCGATCTCAATCAGGACGGCTTGGCTGATATCGCTCTAATCATTCAAGAAGACAATATTGATAAAGTTCTTATAGACATCGCTACTGGCGAAGATGTAGTTAATATTAATCCGCGTCGCGTCATTGTCGCACTGCAACAAAATGTACGTGAGCCGAAGCGTTATCGCGTGGTGGTCGATAATGCACGTTTTATTCTGCCCAAAAGTGATCAAGACAGACCATGTTTATTAGATCCTTTGGCTGAAACAGAAAATAACGGCTTAAAAATTGAGAAAGGTATACTGAAAACCAGTATACAGTTTATGTATAGCTGTGGTAGTCAATATATGACCCAATATGGTTTCACTTTTCGTTGGCAACAACGACGTATGGCACTGATTGGCTTAGAATTTTATCAATTTCATCGCATAACATCACATCAAAAGAGTGTCAGTATTAATTATTCTACCCAACGTATAATTAGTCGAGACACTCGATTAGATACCAAAAATGCAAGGCAAATCAGTATGATAAAACATGATAACCTTAGAATTAATCCTAAATATACATTAGATCAAATGCAAAGTAATGAATCTTTTCTAAGTAAGTTAATACCTAAAATAGAAAATGATTAAATCGTAGTGGGTAAGATAAAAAAAGCTAAATATATTGATGGCTGTTTTTAGCTAAAAGTCTTAATAATGATGTTTACTAGCCAAATATTCTTGATAATCCTGTTTACCTATATAACCAATAATTACAATCATGATAAATGCTAAAAATGGCACAACCAACGCAAATACAACGGTTAAGCTAAGGTAAAGTATATACTTAAATAGATAAGATAAAAATCTACTTGAAAATAAAATGGTTAATGATGAAAGAAGTAATAAAAATAAGGCGAAATATTTTTGAAAATCAATCATAGCAATCATGCTACAGATAGCAGTAACTAATCCTGCATAAACATAAGGAAAGTATTTTGCTCGAATATAGAACTTACTGCTTGGTTCTTCATACTCATCAATGACAGGAATAGCAGGAATAACCACTAAAGTCTGAATAGCAAAATGAAAGTATTGATTATATATAAGTAAAACCAATGGTACTAAAAATAATGCCAATGTGGAAAAATGATCATGGTCATAAAGCATATTAAATGCAGTCAGTGTTAAACTTAATCCAATCAAACCTGCATAATAAACAAATCGTTCTAAATTAAACGCCTGTCCTACAGCAATAAAATAATTGATAGCACCGTCTCGATAATGTAATGCTAAACCTAATACAATATAACTCAAGACCACCCATAGATATATGCCAATTTGATAAAGCGGACTTGTATAATGTGACGCAAAACCTGCCAATAAAAAGCTAAAATACAACCAATAGTAATTGATACGTGCGACTTTGTCGTTATGTTGGCTGATGATTTTTGCTAATAATGGGGCAATAGCAAAAATAAATACAACAAAGCCAATAAATATACTAAAAACAACACTCAAACCTGAATCCGCAACAATACCTTGGCTGTATAGTGGAATCGTTAATAAGACAGTGAATACCAGTCCTAACCAAAAATAACCATCAGAAAAGCGATGAACAATTTGTAAATATTGGAAATTGATATTATTTTCAGATTGAGATATTTCCCAACCTTGCAAAGGTCGTTCCTGATCATTATTTCTAAAATATGCGTTTAAGCGTAACATTCCCCATAGATTAAATTTTTTATTTTCGCTTAAGTCTTGATAGGCGGTTTGTAATTTTTCAGGTAAATGCAATTGCCGGTTTTGATAGTATTTTTGTAGGTATAACATACGCGATTTAGCTGATGCTATCTCTTTTTTATAATATTGTTGTAAATATAAAATACGCTCTTCAGACGAAGTGATGCCTATCATATCTTCAATATAAATATGCTCTAATAATACATCTATAAATGGTGCAAAATCAGGATGAAATTCATCATCACTGGCATAATAACTGTGCTGCCATGCAATATCATCAATGATTCTTTCTCGGTATTGCAATTGTTGGCTAAAATCTAATATTGAAAAATCCTTTAATAATTTCTCAAAGCGATTTAAATTACTATCGCTATAATCATTATCTTGTAAAGCTTGTTCAAAATCAGATAATGTCTGCTCAAAATCATGATTCTCTTGGATATTTAAATAAGTTGGTGTAATATCAATTGAATGGTATTCAGTTTGATTTGCTTGAAAATCAGGTGTTTGTTGATAGATATCATCTTGCCCAATTGGCTTTTCGATAGAAATCGGTTTATTTTCTAGCTGTTGTGGGGGAATATCATGTTCAGTATCAATGATATGATTTTGGGTTTTTTCTAGTTCATATTTTTGAAATACATCTTGCTGCGGTTGAATCAAATCTTGATAAAAATCTAAATTATGTTGTTTTAATAGATCGATATAAGGCTGTATAAATTCCATGTATTGATGAGATGGCACTTCAGTTTGGATGCGTGCAGAAATCTCACTTAGTTGTTGTGGAATAGAGTAGTTTACAGTTTGATTTTCAATATGGAATTTAAAATCATCAAATAATTGTACAAAATTGGTGGCAATCGGTTCTTGATGATGGTCATTGTTTATGACATCTTGATTATTTTCAATACTATTTTCGGCATCACTAAAAATATCATTATTGCTATCGTCATCAAAATTATCATTATCTAAATAATAAGCCTGATCTTGTGCATCGGTCAGTGCATCACGCAAACGAATAAAAGCAGCGGCATCTTCGCTATCAATCAGTTTTAACTGTTTGGCATAGGCTTTTTTGATCGCCCGTTGGTCACTGGTCGGTTCAATTTGTAAAATTTGTCAAGCGTTCATGCTGATTTTAACCCTATATTATTGTGATGCAATCATACAAGGTTTATCGATTAACGGCAATTATTTTATAAATCCACAAAATAATTGCCATAAGTATTTAAAGAGGGCTAAACAGCCATGGCATCTACTGCGGTTTCACGCACGCTGGCTTTGATTTTTTCCGCTTGCAAGCCTAATTTGGCAAACAATTGCTCATCTCTGCCTTGCCCTGCATTCGGTGTGGTGAGCAATTTATCACCAGAAAAAATCGAATTTGCCCCTGCCATAAATGCCAAGGCTTGATCGCTATCTGACATTGACTCACGCCCTGCCGAAAGACGAATATAGCTTTTTGGCATGATGATACGAGCCACCGCAATAGTACGAATCCATTCAATCACATCAAGCTTTTCGGTATCCGCCATCGGTGTGCCTTTGATAGGAACAAGCATATTGATCGGCACAGACTCAGGATGAATCGGTAAGGTTGCCAATTCATGCAATAAACCGATACGGTCTTGACTGGTTTCACCCAAACCGACAATACCGCCACTACACACTTTTAAGCCCGCATCACGGACGTTTTGTAAGGTATCCAAACGGTCATCAAAAGTACGTGTGCTGATGACATTGGCATAATATTCACGGGAAGTATCTAGGTTGTGATTGTAATAATCGAGTCCAGCATCTTTTAGGCGTTCCGCTTGCGATGCATTGAGCATACCCAAAGTCATACAGGTTTCCATACCTAAAGCTTTGACTTCTTTGACCATTTCTAGTACATAAGGCATATCTCGCTCATGTGGATTACGCCATGCTGCCCCCATACAAAAGCGAGTTGAACCTGATGCTTTGGCTTGTTGAGCTTCTGCAATGACTTTTTCTACTGCAATGCGTTTTTCAGCTTCAAGATCGGCATCATAATGTGCAGACTGCGAACAATATTTGCAATCTTCTGGGCATTTTCCTGTTTTTATTGACAATAACGTGCTGACTTGCACCGTATTTTTGGCAAAGTTTTGGCGATGTACTGCTTGAGCATCAAATAATAAGTCCATCAATGGTTGTTGGTAAAGTGCTTGGATTTCTGCACGAGTCCAATCATTGCGTAACATGGCAAAGTTCCATAAACAATCAAAAATTTCCTACATATTACTGCAAAATACTCGCAAACTATAGGCGAATTGTTCCATAATCAAAGCAAAATTATCATACTCAAAATTTGTAAAACACTCACGATATGTCAAAATATAGCAGAACAAAATTATGTTTTTGTGCCAAACATGATGGCTTTTGTGTTATTGAAAGATTGGGTTTATTGATATTAAAAAAAGTAAAAACTTTGAAAGCATTGCATTAATGGCATAGCACCAAGATTTATGGCATAATAGCCAAATCCTGCCAAGCACCGCTGAATTTTAAAATATACGATAGGTGTTATGGCGTCCATTTTTCAAAATTTAACTCATTGTAATGAATTGATTAGGAATTAAACATGCGTTTTGTCGATGAAGCTGTAATCAGCGTAGAAGCAGGCGATGGTGGTAACGGGGTTGCCAGTTTTCGTCGTGAAAAATTTGTACCATTTGGTGGACCAGATGGTGGTGATGGTGGTCGTGGTGGTAGCGTTTATTTGGTTGCAGATGACGATACCAGTACGCTAGTTGACTATCGTTATACTCGCCGTTTCCGTGCTGAGCGTGGTAAAAATGGTGCAGGGGCAAACTGTACAGGTCGTGGCGGTGAAGACGTCATCCTAAAAGTGCCAGTGGGTACAACCATTGTCGATATTGATAGCGGTGACATTATCGGTGACTTGGTCAAAGATGGTCAGCGTATTCGTGTTGCTGCAGGCGGTGATGGTGGTTTGGGTAATATCCATTTCAAATCATCGACAAACCGTACGCCACGCCAGTGCACATCAGGTCGTAAAGGTGAAGTGCGTGAAATTCGTCTAGAACTCAAAGTCTTGGCTGATGTGGGTTTGCTGGGGATGCCGAATGCAGGTAAATCGACCTTTATCCGTGCAGTAAGTGCGGCAAAACCAAAAGTGGCAGACTATCCATTTACCACTATGGTGCCAAATTTGGGCGTGGTCGATGTAGATCGTCACCGTTCATTTGTCATGGCAGATATTCCAGGTCTGATTGAAGGTGCGGCAGATGGTGCAGGTTTAGGGATTCGTTTTTTGAAGCATTTGGCACGTACGCGTATTTTGTTGCACATTGTCGATGTACAACCAATCGATGGCTCTGACCCTGTGTATAATGCCAAAGCGATCATGGCAGAGCTTGCCAAATTCTCACCAACTTTGGCGAAATTGCCGATGATTTTGGTACTGAATAAGCTTGATCAGTTAGATGATGATGCCAAAGAAGAATGGTGCCAATATATTATCAATGAGCTGAATTGGACAGGTGAAGTATTCAAAACTTCTGGTTTACTTGAAGATGGTACACAAGCTGTCGTTTATGAATTGATGAATCAGATTGAATTACAAAAAGAGCGTGAAAACGAAGACCCTGATTATGCTGCTGAGATGCAAGCTTTCCGTCAGCAATTGGAAGAAGAAACACGCGAACAAACATTCGCAGCCAAAGAAGCATATCGTGAAAAACGTAAAGCAGAACGTGAAATTGCTCATGCATCAGGTGATATGGATGACAGTGATTACGATGATGATTTTGACGACGATGACGACTTTGAAGATGAGATGGAAGTTATTTACGTGCGTGACTAAATCATCATCTTGTTGATTTATTTCTCATTCGTATAAATGTAAAATGACAAATTCAATACTATATTGGATTTGTCACCATTTATAGTTTATAGCGAGCATAAACTAAAAGCTGCATTGTTGGCAAAACAGTATAATAAGAATTTTTACACCAAATCTAAAAGTAGGTTTATAGACCAAACTTTTCTCTTAACCACGGATTTAAAAACACCCCATCAGGGTCATATTGTTTACGCACCGCAAGGAATTTTGCCAAATCAGGATACAAAGCCTGTACTTCTTTTTGATTCAAATGACTGACTTTGCCCCAGTGCGGACGACCTTGCCAACGCTGCATTTGCGATTTTACCCATGCAAAAAATGGTTTGCTGTCAATCCCTTTATAAACATGGAAAGACAACGCCACACTATCACGCCCTTGCGTTGGACTCAAAAAGCCTATTTCACCTTTATGCGGACGAACTTCTATCGGGAAATGAGAGCCTTTAGTATCTTGCATTAATTCTTTTTGGATAAAACGAATGCACTGATCGAAATCTGTCAAGGCAATAAAATATTCACTTTCATCAAATTTCACGCCACGTGGTTTTGGAAAGACTTCATAGCTATAACCTTCACGTACCGTATTGGGAATATTATCGGCAGAAAATTTACTCATGACTTTGACATATTTGGGATTTTTACGTGCCAATTCAGACATGGCAAAAAATACGCCATTTAAAATCACGACACCTTCAAAATGATCTTTAAACTTTTGCAGTTTACTCATCGGTTTAGGCTCAATCACTTTGAGAATTTTTTGCTGTACTTGGTCTGTGCCAGGGAATAAAAACCATTCCATATGACGCTCTTGTTGAATGACTTGCGGGAATTGTACCAAAGCCTGTTCAAACTTGATGCTACAACTAGACTCGTGCAGACCATATAAAGGCATCACTTTTAACGTCACTTGAGTAAAAATTCCCAACATGCCTAAACTGACATGTAAGCTTTTTGATAAGTCATCATCACCACGTTGATGTTGTTGCACTTCGCCACGTCCATCAACCCATTGCCAAGCTACGACTTGACTCGATACCGAGCCTAAAGACAAACCAGTACCATGTGTGCCTGTACAAATCGCCCCTGCAATACTTTGGTTTTGAATATCGCCCATATTTTCGAGAGCAAAACCATGACTACGTAACATATCGCCCAATTCATGCAAATAAGTCCCCGCATAGACCGTGACCCATTGCTTGTCTTTATTCACACTGACGATACCACGTAAATGATGCAAACTTATCGCAAAATGCTCTGGGCATGCACAGCCACTGAAAGAATGTGCAGCACCCGTAACTCGAATGGTTTTGCCTTGTGTGCGTGCGTCTTTGACAATTTGCTGTAATTCTTCAATAGTTTTTGGTAAAAACTTTTGCTCTGGTGTAGATTTGACATAGCCAGTCCAGTTTTGCCAATCTTTAGTACTTTGCCAATCCTTTAATGAAAACATAAACCCGCTCCCCGATAGGTTATCATGTGTTGTACTAATTTACTGTCACGATATGCCAGTAGTTCATTGAAATGCTCACATAATTCGCCTGCCTTGGCGTGTCTGCACCAAACAAAATCACCGATGGTGACGTTTAAGCTACCGTTCGCTTGCATTGGCGTTTGTACTTCGCCAAAACCTTCATCATCTAAAGTGCTGAGATTATGTGGGTATAAAATTTGTGCTTGTTTTTCACGTCCAATACTGCCCGATGCGATAAAGCCACCACTGTGACAAGTAATCACTTGGCTTTCGGGATGGCGTGTCACCTTAAGCACAAAACCACTGGCAGGTTGAAAGCCTGTCTGCATGGTATCCATATAGGAAAATAATGCAGGATAATAATAGGCTGAACCAACTGTAATTTCAGTGATTTCATCTTGGCTACTGGTAAATTGCATACTACCACTACCACCACCATTGACGATCTCTAAGTCATAGCCTTGTGTTTGTAGCCATTTGACTATTTTTTGTCTTTTGCGAGACAATTCAAACTGCGATAATTTTTTTAGGGTACGGATTGCGGTGCGTAAATTGAGCTTATCTGGAATATTTTCCGCAAGTCCTGCAATCTGTGCTTCATAGCCCATCACGCCAACAAGGCGAGTATAGTGAAAATCTTTACATTCATGGATGAGATTTTGCACGTCTTTAAGATTATGCAAAGATGAACGCTTTGTGCCAAAATATACTTTTGGTAAGGCCAAAGACAAATTAATATCTAAGCAAATATCTAAGATACAATCTTGCTCAGCAGCAATATTTTGCAAAAATTGCCAATGCTGTAAATGATCCACCATCCACACCATTTTTGCCCCTTGTGTGATATAAGGCACACATGCCACGATCGATGCTTTATCCAAAGTCGGGTAGGCACATAAAATATTATCAAAGCCTTGTTCAAGCAAATAGACCGACTCTGCAGTAGAATAACTCATTAAACCCACATAATGTGGTGTGCGTTCACGGATATAATGCAATACATCTAGACTGCGTATGGACTTGGTCGCAATACGCAAAGCGACTTTTTCTGTCTTTCGATTGGTACTTTGAATATTATTGTCCAAAGCATCCAAATCAAGCCAAGCCGCTGGACTGTAAGGCGGTATAATGCGAGCAAAATCCATCACCATGATTTTTTTCCCAGTATTCATTATCTAAAATATAAATATCATTGTACGATCGTTAAATAACTATTTTACTAAATTAGAAATCGTTTTAAATTCAGCTACTTGTGAATCACGACATAATTCAAATAAAATACTTTCTACGGTTGTCAAAATCACGCCTGCTTGTTGCATACGTTGCACAGCGATTTGTTTGTCTTGTAAACTACGAGAACTCACGGCATCTACCACCAAAACGGGCTGATAGCCGTGATCAAGTAAATCCATCGCAGTTTGTAATACGCAAACGTGGGTTTCGATACCAAACAGCAATACAACTGGACGTTGTTGGGCTGCAATGTGCTGCATAGAGTGGTCAGTGTCACAACAGCTAAAACTACGCTTTTCAAATACAGTCAGATCAAGAGCATTGCCGTGATTATTTTGCGTTAAGATTTCAACCAATTCTGGCAAAGTTTCACCTAAGGCTTTGGTGTATTGTTGATTGCACATGATCGGTACATTGAGTGCCTGCAAGCCTTGCAGCAAGGTTTGTAATTTTTTTAGTAATACTTCATTTTCTGCAATATGTGGCATCAGACGTTGTTGCACGTCAATAAGCAGGGCTTGGGTTTGCGTTGTGAGAATACGATGTTTGCCAGAGATTGAAGTCAAGTTTGTCGATAACATTTGATACGTCCTTTTAGTGTGTTGTTCAAAAAAGTGATGTCTTAAAATAGCATTGTCAGTAAGCTTTGACTAGTCAATATTGTATATATTTTGATAGATTATAATTTGTGCATTATTTCATCAAGGTAAGATATGTTTATAGCTATAAGTCGTGAAAAAATGAGAATATTTCGAGCAAATACATACGTCAATCTGATTATCGTTCCTAAATTTCCGACAAATAACCAATCACATACAGTGCAAAATCAAAATTATCCGTTATACTTGATATCCTATATCGTTGAATTGGTAATTAAGTATCATGAGTCGTGATTTTAAGCAACTAAACCTCCATCCGCAATTGCAACGTGCAATTGATAAGCTTAACTATCAACAGATGACACCAATCCAAGACCAAATTTTAAATTTTACTCTGGCTGGGCATGATGCGATTGGTCGTGCACAAACAGGTACAGGCAAAACAGCTGCCTTTCTTATTACAGTCATTCAGGATTTGCTTAATAAGCCGATTACCGAGACGCGTTATCGTGGTGAAACACGTGCGTTGATTTTGGCACCAACGCGTGAATTGGCATTACAAATCGAAAGTGATGCCAAAAAGCTTTGTGAATTTACCCAATTAAATATCGTGACTTTGCTGGGTGGTGTTGATTTTAATGTACAAAAACAACAGCTCGCAGATAATTTTGTAGATATTTTGGTGGCAACGCCAGGGCGATTGTTAGATTTTATTGAACAAAAAGAAATTTGGCTGGATCAGCTAGAATTCTTGGTGATCGATGAAGCTGATCGTATGCTAGATATGGGTTTTATCCCTGCAGTAAAGCGTATCGTGCGTGCTTCGCCAAGCAAAGAGTGTCGTCAGACATTATTTTTCTCTGCAACTTTCAATATTGACGTGCTGAATCTTGCACATCAATGGTTATATCAACCTGTTACTGTTGAAATCGAACCCGAAAAAAGTACTAATCAGGATGTCGAACAGCGTTTTTATATGGTTTCTAACCAAGACAAATATCGCCTAGTGACCGATATTCTCGCCAAAGAGCCGATTGAAAAAGTCATGATCTTTGCCAATCGTCGTGATCAAGTGCGGAAACTATTTGAAAAATTAAAACAATCTCAGCACAAAGTAGGTATTCTGTCAGGCGAAATCAGCCAAGAAAAACGTATCAAAATGCTAGAGCAGTTTAAGTCAGGTAAGCTACCTATCATGATTGCTACTGATGTCGCAGGTCGTGGTATTCATGTTGATGGTGTGTCGCACGTCATTAACTTTACCTTACCTGAACAAGCCGATGATTATGTACACCGTATCGGACGTACAGGGCGTGCGGGACAGAAAGGCGTAAGTATCAGCTTTGTGTCAGAAGATGATGCATTTAACTTACCAAATATCGAAAAGATGCTTGGCGAGAAGCTGGTTCTAACACGTCTAGATGATTTTTAATTTTAATGACAATGTTTTTGATATGCCAAAATGAAGATTGATTTTTGGCATATTTTTCTCCCAAAAGCCTCTGTGCAATATTGATAAAAGGTGAATGTATGTCAAATATTCATCCAAGTAAACAACTTAATTTTTATAATGATGATCTAAAGCAAAATATTCATCATCTGATTATGCTTGCATTTATTCTTTTTGTTTCTTTGTTTGTTCCAAAAAGTTATGCAAATGATTTTTTGCCAGCTGAACAAGCCTTTGTGTTAAACAGTCAATCTATGACTCAAAACCAAGTACAGTTGAATTGGCAGATTGCACCTGATTATTATTTGTATCATAACAAATTCCAAGTGCTTGAAAATGGTAAAGCAATTGCTTTGAGCCTACCAAAAGGTCAGCCTAAAAATGATCCTACCTTTGGTTTGACTGATGTGCATCATAATCAGGTTACTGCAAAATTTACGACCAAACCACATCAAAATTATCAAGTGATTTGGCAAGGCTGTGCCAGTAGTGGTCTGTGCTATCCACCGCAGCGTAAGCACTTACAAACCGATGCAACAGGCTTGTTGCTCGTCGATAACCAACGTGGTTTATCCGCATTTCGTACTGCAAACAATGCGAATCCATTCCAAGATAAAGCCAACACGATGGCAATTGATTTGGCAGCTACACCAAATTCTCAGCAATTATTCAACAATGAAAATAAAGCCAAGTCACTTGCCAGTGCTTCAGGCACAGTGACGAACACAGCGTCGCAGCCCCAAACAAATCAGGCTAGTAATACGGTGGCTTCTCAACAAGATGCACTAACTCAGTCTGGGCAAAACCTTGCGCAAAACACCCTAGAAAATAGTGTAAATGGTCTTGCCAGCGATAGCGTAGGTGCGGAGTTTTCAAATCAAGGTACCGATCAGAAAACCAATAATAGTGAACCTGTCATTGATGGCTCGCAAAATTCAAGTGATACGCATTACAGCACTTGGAATAATGATCAGACCTTTTTGAAGTTATTGAATCAAAATCAATCGACGTTAAATTTATTTTTATTTCTAGGTTTTGGCGTGCTGTTAGCATTTTTACCATGTTCATTGCCATTGATTCCGATTTTATCTAGTGTATTGATTGGGCAACAGAAAGGCTATCGAGCGGTATTCATTGCCAGTTGTTTTGTATTAAGTATGGCAATGATTTATGCCATCATGGGTATGTTGGTCGCAAGTTTGGGTTATAGCTTTCAACGCTTTTTTCAACAAGCATGGGTATTGGCATTATTCGCTGGTTTATTCGTAGTTTTTGCTTTGAATTTATTTGGTTATTTTGAATTAACTTTACCACAAAAATGGCTTAATCGTTTGCATCAAATTAACCATCGTCAAACAGGCGGTAAAGTAGGTAGTGCAATGGTGATGGGTGCATTATCCGCACTTATTGTTGGTCCTTGTATGAGTGCACCTTTGGCAGGTGCGTTACTTTATGTGTCGCAACTTCAAAATCAATGGCTTGGTGCATTGCATTTATTTGCATTAGGCTTGGGCATTGGTATTCCAGTTTTTGTGGTGAGTGTTTTTGGTACACGCTTTATTCCAAAAGCTGGACATTGGATGAATCATTTAAAAGTATTGTTTGGCTTTTTGATGTTGGCTATGGCGGTGTATTTTATTCGACCGTTGTTAAATTTTGCACTCTATCAAGCTTTATTAGCATTGGTAAGCTTAAGTGCATTAGTTTATGTAGGGTATTTATTTTTTAAAGCTGAAAAGCATCATGCCAAAATTATTTTTTGTAGTTTGGGTGCAGTGCTTTTAAGTTTAACGGTATTATATGTTAAACAAGCGTGGTCTTTGACACAAGATAATGTATTGTTGGCGGAAGAAGAACGTGTATCTTGGCAAAAAGTCCGTACTCAAGACGAATTAAACCAAACCTTGGCAACTCTACAAACACAAGCTAAACAGCAAAATCACCCCATTATTATTGATGTCTATGCGGATTGGTGTGTGTCTTGTCAGCCGATTGAGCATCAGGTATTACCTAACAATGATGTACAAAGTCAATTGGCAAATGTAGAGCGTATCAAGCTTGACTTGAGTGAGTATGAGCCTTCACAAGATGAAGTATTAAAAAACTGGCAAATTTTAGGACCTCCAACCATGTTATTTTTAGATGCGGAAGGAAAAGAATATCGTGATAAGCGTCTTACAGGCACATTTACCGCCAAAGATTTATTACAACGTTTAGATCACTTATAAATTCGTTCGAGCTATAAAAAAAACAAGCACTAGGATTAGTAATGCTTGTTTTTTTATTGAAATATAGCGAGATTAGTAAGGATTATCTAACCATTTCTTTTCAATTTCTTTGATTTTGCCTGAAGCGGTTAATTTATCGATACCTTCATTGACTTTATTAATCAATTCCGTACGACCCTTAGCTGCCATAATAATCTGTTGAGCAGGCAAGTCTTTTTCCGTTTCATAAGGAATGATATGTACCTTTTGATCGGGATGTTTTTTGGCAAAGTATTGCAAAAGTTGCATATCCTCACCGATTGCGTCAGTACGCCCCTGAGCCAGTGCTGCAAAAGACAAGTAAGTCGTTGCCTCGTCATTCACTGTAGCAGTGGGTACAGCCTTGCTAATATCATTACACTGTTTTGCTGCAGTCATACAGGTAAATCGCTTACCTGCCAAATCTGCCAATGACTTAATATTCGAGTCTTTGACCATGATTGCTGACGGCACAAAAAGATACTGTTTAGACAAGCTATATTTTTCATTGCGCTCATCATTATAAGAGATACCTGATACTGCCAAGTCATTTTTACCATCGACCACACTTGGGAAAACCATTGGCCAAGGCAAAACTTCAAACTCGACTTTAAAACCTTGTTCTTCACCAATGGCACGGATGATATCAATATCCATACCCATCAAGTTGCCATATTCATCAAGATAAGTGAAAGGCGGCTGTTTTCCTGTGGTTGCCACTTTATAGACAGGTGCATTGGCAGGTAATTTGCTTACGAAAGATGCTCTTTGATCTGTATGTGCATCGTTAGCTGGCACAGCCGAACTTGCCGCTACGTCATTTTGTGTCTCAGTTTTTGGGGAGCAAGCTGTCAGTGTGATGACACATGCAGCAAGTAAAGTCATTGATTTTAACATTATAACCTTCATGAACAAATCGTCAGTAACAAATAGGGTTACAATAATTATAACTAAATTACTATACTTTAACAATGAAATTTGTATGACACACTCATTCACATCATTTATGCTATGGTTAATATGATGATTTATATTGGAAAATATTTTTTACTTTGTCGAATTATTGATAATTTTGATGTCACAAATGGCATTTGTCTTTGGAAAACAAAGGTAAATACAGCGTGACTTACGATTGTATTAAAATTTGACAATAAAAACAGATAATTAGATTTAAAGCTATTTTAAACTTATATGTCAAAATAATGGTTAGTTATTGGTATGAAGGTAAGTAAAACGTAAAAATCAAAGCTATAAAGCTTTAAAATCAATGCATTTTCCATTAAAATGGTCACGTTGTAAAATTGATTTATACTCAATATGTTTCACCGCTAAGAGGATATTTTACCGTGAATAAAGACACTATTGTTGCATTATATGCAGAACATCAAGCACGTTGGAGCAACCGTGAAGAAATCGCTGAACAAATGATTTCAATCATCGGTCGCTTGTATCGTGAAAAAAATATTATTACTTCGGTCTATGGCCATTCATTAGTACATCTATCAGTGGTTCAATTGCTTAAAGCACACCGCTTGACTCGTATGATGGACGTTGAATTGTCTGTAGTACACACATTCCCAATTTTGCAAGCATTGACAAAATTGGACAACATCGGTTCAGCAGAAGTTGACGTAGGCAAACTTGCTGTTGAAATGCGTGAACAAAATGTGACTGATGTAGATGCTTTTGTTAAACAAGCCGTAAATTCGATTGAAGGTAACCCAACACAACGCCCAGCACGTGACGTTGTATTGTACGGTTTCGGTCGTATTGGTCGTATCTTGGCACGTTTGATCATCGGTAAATCTGGTATCGGTCGTGGTTTAAATCTAAAAGCGATTGTTGTACGTAAAACTGCTGATGGTGACTTGGCAAAACGTGCATCATTGTTACGTCGTGACTCGATCCATGGTCACTTTGATGGCACAATTTCTATCGATGAAGAAAATGATGCAATCATTGCAAATGGTAAATATATCAAAGTCATTTATGCATCTAGCCCAAGTGAAGTGGATTATACGCAATATGGTATCGATAATGCGTTATTGATCGACAACACAGGTAAATGGCGTGATATGGAAGGCCTAAGCCAACACTTGCAATGCAAAGGCGTTTCTCGTGTCGTTTTGACTGCACCAAGTAAAGGCGAAATGAAGAACGTGGTTTATGGCGTGAACAATGCTGATATCTTAGATGCAGATGCAATCATCTCTGCAGCAAGCTGTACAACGAACGCAATCACACCTGTGTTGAAAGTATTGGATGAAAAATATACCGTGTTGAACGGTCACGTTGAAACTGTGCATTCATTTACTAACGATCAAAACTTGATTGATAACTACCACAAAGCTGATCGCCGTGGTCGTGCTGCAACATTGAACATGGTTATCACTGAGACTGGTGCTGCAAAAGCCGTTGCAAAAGCATTGCCGCATTTGAAAGGTAAGTTGACTGGTAACTCTGTACGTGTGCCGACACCAAATGTATCTTTGGCAATTTTAAATTTGACTTTAGACAAAGAAGTCAATGTTGAAGAAGTGAATGAATATATTCGTCAAGTTTCTTTGACAACTGAATTGCAAGGTCAAATCGGTTTTACTAACTCTACAGAAGTGGTATCAAGTGACTTTATTGGTTCACATACTGCAGGTATCTTCGATGCACAAGCAACAATCGCATCAGGCAATCGTTTGACTGCTTATGTATGGTACGATAATGAAGTTGGTTATAGCTGCCAAGTATTACGTATTGTTGAGCAAATGTGTGGCGTTGTTTATCCAAAAGTGCCCGCTGCAAAATAATTGAGTTCATTCTCTAAATGAATAAGGCATACTTCGGTATGCCTTGTTTTTGTATGGATGAAAGTTTGTATTTTGCCTTGGGCTTGGATTGTTTTACCCAATTTAGCAACAACACATCCGTCTTACTTTGCCATTTGCACTTGGGTAACGTGAATCGATACAATGTTGATGAAAAGTTTTTTCATCCATTGGTGTCATGTCTGGATGGTGGGTCCGCATATGTTCTAAATAGGTTTCATAATCAGGCACACCGACCATAAGGCGGAAGCTTTGTTGCAAACGTTGCCAAATTACAGCAATTTTTTTCCAATTATTTGGTGAAAAGAGAATGTGTTTTTGTGATAGCACAGTAAATTTAATGATTTTAAAAATCACTGATTTACCTTCACGCATAAATTTTAAATCCATTGTCATACTCCTATGATATTTTCATCATCTACCGCTGAAATTGTTAAAATCCTTTCAAGCCCAAATGATAACTCATGCATTCGGGCTTGAAATTGATCTTAAGCCAATGATCAGTTTTTTGCAAGTGGGGTAGTGCTGTCGCTATAAACGATTTCAGCTTCTTTCACTGTTGGTACAGGCGATGCCAAGGCACGGCGAACTACACCAATACAAGCCAATAACATGACCACTGCAACCAACATAAAGAATGCACACAATGCTGCATTGATTTGATTAGATAAGACCACATGTTGCATTTCAACCAAGCTTTTTGCTGGTTTTAAAATTTCACCTTTGGCAATCGCAGCAGAGAAACGATCAGCTTGTGCCAAGAATCCGATTTTGGGATTGCTATGGAAAATCTTTTGCCAGCCTGCTGTCATACAAGTCACAAACAAGAATGCGGTCGGTAAAATGGTAATCCAAGCGTATTGTTGTTTTTTCATTTTAAACAATACTGTGGTTGCCAAAATCAATGCCATACAAGCAAGCATCTGGTTACCGATACCAAATAACGGCCATAGAGAGTTGATGCCACCCAAAGGATCTTTTACCCCTTGGTAAACAAAATAACCCCAACCTGACACAGCAACCGTGGTACCAAACATATTACCCAAGAAATTGTGCGAATTTTTAAGCGCTGGAATCACGATACCCACAGTATCTTGTACCATAAAACGACAAGCACGCGTGCCTGCATCCACAGCAGTCAAAATGAATAAAGCTTCAAATAGAATCGCAAAGTGATACCAAAATGCCATCATTGAGCGATTGTTGAAAATTTCACTGATAATATGTGCCATACCAATAGCAAAGGTCGGTGCACCACCAGTACGTGATAATATGGTTTCCTCGCCGACTTCTTTGGCAAGTGTACTGAGCATTTCTGGTGTGACTACAAAACCCAAATTACGCACCGCTTCAGCGGCAGTATCAACGCTTGTTCCGAGTACAGCAGGCGGTGAGTTGATGGCAAAATAAATCCCTGGATCTAAGACAGTAGCACAAATCATCGCCATGATTGCCACAAAAGATTCCATCAACATACCGCCATAACCAATCAGGCGAATATCGCTCTCTTTGTCCACCAATTTTGGTGTCGTACCACTGGATACCAACGCGTGGAAACCAGAGATCGCACCACAAGCAATGGTAATAAATAAGAATGGAAATAACGACCCAGCGAATACAGGACCTGTACCATCGACAAACTTGGTCATGGCAGGCATTTTGAGTTCAGGCATTGCGACAACAATACCGATTGCCAAGCCGACAATCACACCAATTTTTAAGAAAGTCGATAAATAATCTCGTGGTGCAAGCAATAACCAAACTGGTAAAGCTGATGCCACAAAACCATAGATAATCAACGCCCAAGTTAATTGTGTACCAGTCAAAGTAAAGAATGGACCCCAATATGGATCGGCTGCGACATTGCCACCAAACACGATTGCCAACATCATCAATACAAAACCAATGATGGATACTTCAGCGATTTTACCAGGGCGTAAATAACGCATATAAATACCCATAAATAGGGCAATTGGAATGGTTGCAGCGATACTAAATACACCCCAAGGACTGTGTGCCAAGGCTTTAATCACCACCAATGCCAACACTGCCAAGATGATAATCATCACTGCCAATGCACCAAGCATTACTACCACACCAGCGAAAGATCCTAGCTCTTGTTTTGCCATTTCACCGAGTGAACGTCCGTCACGTCGTGTAGAAATAAACAATACCAAAAAGTCTTGCACTGCACCTGCCAACACTACGCCAATTAATAGCCATAGCGTACCTGGTAAATAACCCATTTGCGCTGCCAAGATTGGGCCAACCAGCGGGCCTGCACCAGCAATTGCTGCAAAGTGATGTCCAAACAAAACGCCCTTGTTAGTCGGTACATAATCCAAGCCATCATTCAAACGATGGGCTGGCGTAAGACGGCGATCATCAAGCTCTAATACACGTTTGGCAATAAATAAACTATAAAAACGATAGGCAATCGTATAAACACAGGCAGCCGCCAATACCATCCAAATGGCATTGACATGTTCACCACGGCTTAAAGCTAAGATTGCAAAAGATACGGCACCAATGATTGCAATTAATCCCCAAATAATCTTGGTTTTGATGCTATTTTGTGTAGGTATGACTTCCATAGACACGTCCTTTTACTAGAGCTACATTGTTTTGTTACTGCTAAGCGATACAATATAACTGATCCATCATGAGATCGTTAAAATTTATCCTTGCCACTTTATCAGATCATTTGTATTTTTAACTCATACTTTGGTATTAATCAATACGCTTTTTACCAATATTAAAAATTATTTTAATTAATAAGTTATGTTATAATATTTCATTTATATCTTATATCAACCCAACTATTGCATTAAAAATAATCATATTTAACATAAGCTTGATTTATATCATTTATAAAAATTAAATTAACGTGAGTTCGGGATAAGTTTGAATTTAAGTATTTGATTTTATGTGAAATTTTTAATTCGAATGTAGGGTGCGTCTCACGCATCTTTCAAAAAACAGCATCTTGCGAAGCTTTAATCGCTTCTCAGGTGCGTCTTGCGAAACGATGTTTCTCAACCCTACTTCTTTAAAATCATATAATTACAACAAAAACATACCTTTTAAAACCGAACTCACGTAAATTACTGTTGAAAAAGAAAACCGTTCACAGGAAGTCTAATAAAAAAAAGTCACTTATAAGTTGCTTACAAGTGACTTTTTATAATTAGATTTGAAGTAAATTAACGAGAGCTATACGCTGCTTCAAAAATACCGATAATCTCATCCAAGTTTGCTTGCACTGGATTAGTCAAACCACATACGTCTTTTAGTGCATTTTCTGCAAGTACTTTAAAGTCCTCACGTTTTACGCCCAATTCTTCAAGTGATTTTGGAATACCAACAATATCTGCCAATCTCTTGATTGCATCAATCACTTCTAAATTTGCCAAATCAGCATTATTTTCATTCAAAATTTTACCGACTTGATTTAATCGTGCCGATGCCACTTTCATATTGAAAGCTTCTACGTGTGGTAACAAGAGTGCATTACATACGCCGTGCGGTAGGTTATAGAAACCGCCAAGTTGGTGTGCCATGGCATGTACATAACCTAAAGACGCATTATTAAACGCCATACCTGCTAAGAATTGTGCATAAGCCATTTTTTCGCGAGCTTCTTTGTTTTTTGGCTCACGTACCGCTGTCGGTAAATGTGCTGCAATCAACTCAATCGCTTTGACGGCACACGCATCGGTCAGAGGTGTAGCGATCGTTGAAACATAAGCTTCCACAGCATGGGTGAGTGCATCCATACCTGTTGCTGCAGTGAGAGATGCAGGCATACCTTCCATAAGATCCGAATCGTTGATTGATAAAGTTGGTGTAACGTGCTTATCAACGATTGCCATTTTGACGTGACGTGTTTCATCGGTGATGATGGTGAAACGTGTCATTTCTGATGCAGTACCTGCTGTGGTATTGATTGCAACCAATGTCATCTGTGGTTTGTCAGACTTATCTAAGCCTTCATGATCCTCAATCTTACCGCCATTAGTAGCGACCAAGGCGATTCCTTTGGCACAGTCGTGTGATGAGCCACCGCCCAGTGAAATAATAAAATCAGCACCAGCATCTTTAAGGGCAACAAGACCATCATTTACATTGGTGACAGTTGGGTTTGGTATTGCACCATCAAAAACCACTACCTGAATATTTTTTATAGCCAGTTTATCCACCACTAACTTGGCTACCCCCAATTCTGCCAATGCAGAATCGGTGACAATTAATGCTTTTTTAAAGCCAAGACATTCAATTTGTGCGATACCATCATCTAATGCACCTGAACCTAATAAATTGCTAGAAGGCATAAAGAATTGTGATACTGCCATTTTTGTTCTTCTCAAATCGTTCTGACAACGAGTCGGTTAAAATTGGCGAATGCGTACAGATATTTGCACGCTTCACCGTTAAAAAATAAGATTGCTACTTGCAGTGCCGTTTATGATGCAGCTACTGCTAATCATAGTGTACTAGCTTGGTAGTAAAAGGCAATGCAAGTTTGATATGACAATAATTATTTGAATCATTATCAAAGTGGTTTAAAAGAAGCCCATTGGTTTTTCAGAATAACTGACCAATAAGTTTTTGGTATGTTGATAATGATCAAGCATCATTTTATGATTTTCACGCCCAATACCTGATTTTTTATAGCCTCCAAATGCTGCATGGGCAGGGTAGATATGATAACAATTGGTCCAAACACGACCAGATTGGATAGCACGACCTGCACGATAGGCAATGTTGCCGTTACGCGACCATACACCTGCACCTAAGCCATACATAGTTTCATTGGCAATACGAATCGCATCATCAAAATCTTTAAAGGTCGTCACCGCAAGTACAGGCCCAAAAATTTCTTCTTGGAAAATGCTCATTTGGTTATTACCTTGGAAAATGGTTGGTTCTATATAAAATCCCCCATCGATTTCCTGACGGGCAGTACCACCAGTCAAGACTTTTGCACCTTCATTTTGACCGTTTTTGATACATCCTAAGATTTTATCTTGCTGTTCTTGTGATGCTTGAGCACCAATCATGGTATCGGTATCTAGTGGATGACCAGTTTTGATGCGTTTGACACGTTCGACCGCTTTGGCAAGGAATTTTTCGGCAATACTCTCATGCACTAAGGCACGTGATGGGCAAGTACATACTTCACCTTGATTGAGAGCAAACATAGCAAAACCTTCAAGGGCTTTTTCTAAATAATCATCTTCTGCATCCATTACGTCTGCAAAGAAAATATTCGGTGATTTACCGCCTAATTCTAATGTAACAGGAATAATATTTTCTGTGGCATATTGCATAATCATCTGCCCAACCTGTGTTGAACCCGTAAATGCAATCTTGGCAATACGTGGGCTGGTCGCTAGTGGACGACCAACTTCTTCGCCATAGCCATTAATTACGTTCACTACACCTTTTGGCAAGATGTCAGCAATCAGCTCCATAACCAACATGATGGTACTTGGTGTTTGCTCGGCTGGTTTAAGCACAATACAGTTACCTGCTGCCAATGCAGGGGCGAGTTTCCATGCTGCCATCAAAATTGGGAAATTCCATGGAATGATTTGTCCTACAACGCCCAAAGGCTCATGGAAATGATACGCCACAGTATCATGATCAATCTCAGAAATACCGCCTTCTTGGCTACGGATACAGCCAGCAAAATAACGGAAATGATCAATCGCCAAGGGAATGTCTGCCGCTAAGGTTTCACGCACTGGCTTACCATTTTCCCAAGTTTCAGCGATAGCCAGCATTTCTAAATTTTGTTCTAAACGATCGGCGATTTGGTTTAAAATTTTTGCTCGTGTAGCAGGGCTAGTTTTACCCCACTGCTCCTTGGCAGCGTGTGCATCGTCCAAAGCCAATTCCAAATCTTCCACTGTAGAACGTGCGACTTTGGTAAAAACTTGACCATCTACAGGAGAAATATTATCGAAGTATTCACCTTTGGCAGGGGCGACCCATTCGCCACCAATAAAATTATCGTATTTTGGCTTAAACTGAACTTTTGAGCCATTAGTATTTGGGTTTGCATAACGCATTTTCTATCTCCTTGAACATTGACCTATCACTCAATGTGATTGATTGCATAAAAAATATGCATAGGTTAATCTAACTCAAAAATAGGCAAATTGCAAATCCATATATCTTTGACGTAAGCATATAAGTAATTGATATATATAAAATAATTTTTTAAATACACATGTCGAAATATAATTGTTACAAGAATGCCATAAAACAATTAAAAAATTTTCTCCGATAGATTGCCCATGCTATACTGCACCACTCAACCAATGATTGACTATATTTTAGATTAGCTTATGAAACAAAGCACCGCCTTAGATATTTTAAAAGCAGGACACAATGTGTTTTTGACAGGGTCAGCAGGGGCAGGTAAAACCTATACTTTAAATCAATATATCCAATATCTTAAAGCTCGAAAAATCCCAGTCGCTGTCACTGCATCGACAGGTATTGCTGCCACACATATGAACGGCATGACGATTCATACTTGGTCAGGGATGGGCATTAAAGAGCATTTGACGGATAGTGAGCTAAAGACCATGCGTGAGCGTAAATATTTACGTGAGCATATAGAAAAAGCTAAGGTATTGATTATCGATGAAATTTCCATGTTGCACGCCAAACAATTTAATTTGGTTAATCAGATTTTAAAATTTTTTAAAAATAATCATGAAACATTTGGCGGTATGCAAATTATTGTTTCGGGTGACTTTTTTCAGCTCCCACCAGTCAGTAAAAATGGTGAGCCCAATCGTGAAAAATTTGCTTTTATGTCGGAAGCTTGGCTCGAGGCACAATTTAAAATCTGTTACCTCACTGAACAGCATCGCCAAGAAGATAATCATTTAGACCAAATTCTAAATGCCATTCGTGCCCAAAATATTCAGCCTGAACATATTGCACAGCTTAAAAATACCTTTCACCATCAACAAGATGGCGTTGTAACACGATTATTTACCCATAATGCTGATGTGGATAGTCTCAATCAAGACCAGCTTGCCAATATCGACGGCAAAAGTTATCAATTTTCTGCAAAGCTTGAAGGCAATGAAAAATTATTAGAAACGCTCAAGTCTGCGGTGCGTGCACCCGAAATTTTAACCCTAAAAAAACATGCCAAAGTGATGTTTGTTAAAAACAACTTTGATATGGGTTACGTCAATGGCAGTGTGGCTGAAGTGATTGGTTTTATTGATGATAATGAGTTGGGAGTTTTACCCAAAGTTGAATTTAATGATGGCAATCAATTGGTAGTCGAACCTGAAACGTGGTCGATTGATGATGATGAAGGCAAGACTTTAGCTAGTTTTACCCAGATTCCATTGCGGTTGGCATGGGCGATTACTATTCACAAAAGCCAAGGCATGACTTTGCAATCTGCCGAAATTGACTTAAGCCAGACTTTTGAAAAAGGGCAAGGCTATGTGGCATTGTCACGCTTAAAATGTTTAACAGGTTTAAAATTGTTAGGCTTTCAAGACCATGCTTTGCAATTAGATAGCTTGGCAGTGAAAGCGGATAAGCGTTTTCAAGAATTATCACAAGATGCGGAAAATCTCATTTCTGCTTTGTCGCCTGAACAATTAGAAAAATTGCATCAAGCTTATATTAAGCATTGTGGCGGAATTACTGACAGCAAAGAAATTCAACGTCAAAGTAAAAAACTGGAAGACAAATCGCAACAATCCAGTATGCATAATACTTTAGAAGAAACCAAAGCATTATTTTTGGCAGATTATGATATTGAGGATATTGCGGTGGAACGAGGTCTGACGCGTTCAACCATTATTACGCATTTGGGTAAATTGATGCGTGAACAAGCTTTGGATATTTCTCGAGTACAGCCTGAGGATGAGGATATTGAACGTGTGCGTAAAGCCTACAAAAAGTTGCAAAAACGTGGCGATGAACAAGATCTCAATGATGATGGTACAGTCAAACTCCGTCCATTGGTAGAAATGACAAGTTTGAGTTATGAAAAAATACGCTTAGCATTGTTGTTTGTAGTGTAATATGGTTGCTAGATAACGTGAGTTCGGGATAATGCAAAATGCAATTGTTTGATTTTATGTAAATTTTTAAATTCGAATGTAGGGTGCGTCACACGCACCATTTTAACGCAGTTTTCTGAAAGGTGCGTAAGACGCACCCTACTTCTTTAAAATCATATAATTGCAACAAAAACATACCTTTTTAAACCGAACTCACGTTAGATAAAATAGCAAAAGCCAATATAAAAATACCAATGCCCTAGAGCATTGGTATTGTTTAAAATAGAAGATTAAATACTGAATAATTATGCTTTGACTTGTTGAATTTCAGCAACAGTTAGAGCGGTCATATTTACCACACGACGTGTAGTTGCTGTTGGCGTCAAAATATGTACAGGTTTTGCTGCACCTAGCAAGATTGGACCAATCGTAACGTTATTACCAGATGTTGATTTCAATAAGTTAAATGAAATGTTTGCCGCATCAAGGTTTGGCATAATTAACAAATTCGCCGAACCTTTATAACGAGAGTTCGGGAAAGCAAAGTGGCGAATATTTTCGTCCAACGCTGCATCGCCGTGCATTTCACCTTCAACTTCTAAGTGTGGTGCAATTTCGCTCAAGATACGATACACTTCACGCATTTTTTGTGCACTTGGGTCATTTTGGTTACTACCAAAACTAGAGTGTGAAAGCAATGCGATACGTGGTGTTAAGCCAAATTGCTGTACTTCTTTTGCAGCCAAAATCGTCATTTCAGCCAACTGTTCAGCTGTAGGGTTGGTGTTGACATAAGTGTCTGCAATAAATAAGTTACGATCTTCAAGCATCAATGCATTGAGTGTAAAGAAGTTTTTGCGACCTTCTTGCAAACCAATAACGTTGCGTACAAATTCCAAATGGACGTTATAGCTTGAGTAAGTACCACACAACATCCCATCAGCTAAGCCAAATTTTACCAACATTGCAGCGATCAAAGTAGAGCGGCGACGTGCTTCACGGCGTGCATATTCAGGTGTTACGCCTTTGCGTTGCATTGCAAGATAGTAATCGTGGGCAAACTTTTCGTAATGCTCATTATGCTCTTGATCAACAATCTCAATATTAACACCGTGCTCAAGACGCAAGCCAAGTTTTTGGATATTTTCTTGAATGACTTTGGTACGACCAACCAACACTGGGAAGGCAATGCCTTCATCAACAACCACTTGGGCAGCACGTAAAACACGTACGTCTTCGCCTTCAGCATAGGCAATACGTTTTGGTGCAGCTTTGGCTTGCAAGAAGATAGGACGCATAATAAATGCAGAGTTGTATACAAACTCAGAAAGTTGCTGACGATATGCATCAAAATCTGCAATCGGACGTGATGCTACGCCAGAGTCCATCGCAGCTTGTGCTACAGCAGGTGCAATTTCTAAAATTAAACGTGGATCAAGTGGACGTGGAATCAAGAATTCACGACCAAAAGTCGCTGATTTTTCACCATAAGCAGCGGCATCTGCTTCAACGTGTGCCATACGTGCAATCGCATGTACACAAGCGACTTTCATTTCTTCATTGATCGTCGTTGCACCAACATCTAATGCACCACGGAAAATGTATGGGAAACATAATGCATTATTGACTTGGTTTGGATAATCTGAACGACCTGTAGCCATGATTACATCAGAACGTACAGCATGTGCCAATTCAGGTAGAATCTCAGGATCTGGGTTTGCTAAGGCAAAAATAATTGGATCTTTTGCCATCTGTTTAACCATATCTTGGCTAAGCAAGTTTGGACCAGACAGACCAAGGAACATATCTGCTCCTGCAATGACTTCCGCAATACGTGTTTGTGGAATATCTTGCATATAGCGTTTTTTAGAGTCATCCAAGCCAGAATCACGTGATGTTGTGATCAAACCACGAGAGTCAGCAACGATAATATTTTCTTTTTTTGCACCCAATGCACAGAACAAATCTAAGCAAGAAATAGCGGCTGCACCAGCACCAGAAACCACAATTTTGATGTCTTCAATTTTTTTATTGACCAGATGTAACGCATTGATCAAAGCTGCTGCAGAAATAATTGCAGTACCATGTTGGTCATCATGGAATACAGGAATACCCATGCGTTCACGCAATTTACGCTCGATATAGAAACATTCTGGTGCTTTGATATCTTCTAAGTTTACACCACCAAATGTAGGTTCTAGCGCTGCAACAAGATCTACGATTTTATCAGGATCATTTTCAGAAATTTCGATGTCAAAAACATCAATGCCAGCGAACTTTTTAAATAATACGCCTTTACCTTCCATAACAGGCTTCGATGCCAGTGGACCAATATTACCTAGACCAAGTACGGCAGTACCATTACTAATCACTGCAACCAGATTACCACGTGCGGTATATTTTGCTGCAAGACTTGGGTCGCGTGCGATCTCAAGACATGGTGCAGCTACACCAGGAGAATAGGCTAAAGCAAGGTCACGTTGGTTGGCAAGTTGCTTGCTTGGCGTCACACTGATTTTACCAGGGCGTGGAAATTCATGGTAATTTAAGGCTTGTTCATTCAAGGTTAGGTCGGTCATCGCTGTACACTCTTAGATTTAAAATCACAATTAAAAGTATCAAATTTAAGCATATCAATGATTAAATATATGAATATGTTAAATTTGTCAATACCAGAACTACCATAGCACAAAAAAGGCGAGTACAGCAATTGCTATACTCACCAGTCACTTGAGAAAACATATTAGTGTGAAATATTAGAATATTTTTTAATCAAAGACTCACTGCTACCCAAAAGTGTGGTGGCTTCATCTACTTCGACGGCTTTGCCAATAAAATATCCCTGTAAATAATCACAGCCTTCATTTTCTAAGAACAGAAATTGTTCTTTTGATTCTACGCCTTCAGCCACGACCTGTTTTTTCATGGCTTTAGCCATCGCAATAATAGCTTTGATAATCGCATCTTGTTGATGTGTGCCGATTTTTGAAATAAAACTACGGTCGATCTTGATGATATCGAATGGATATTGTGCCAAATAAGAAAGAGAAGAGTAACCTGTACCAAAATCATCCACAGCAATTCTTAAGCCACGTTGTTGCAACTCAAGCATAATCAGTTTGACATCTTGAGTATCATCCATCAATGATGTTTCAGTAATTTCTAACTCTAACTGTTTCGGCTCTATATTATACTTTTTGAGTAAATAGTCGATTTCATTGATTAAATTACCTCGCTGTAACTGCTGAGCAACGATATTGACCGAAACGGAAACATGATGATAACCTGCAAGCGACCAGCGTCTGATCTGTCTGCAAGTCGCGTCCATAACCAATGTACCTATATCCGAAATCAAACTGGATTCTTCAGCAATAGGAATAAATTGGCTAGGTGGAATCAATCCTAATTTTGGATGTTTCCAACGAATGAGTGCCTCAAAGCTATCGATGTCACGCGATTGTAAGTTTAATTTTGGCTGGAAGAAGACGCTCAGCTCACGGTTCTCAACCGCACGGCGTAAATCATTTTCTAAAATAGTACGATCAGTAGTCGATAAACTTTTTTCATCTTGATAAATCCGAATAGAGCTACCACCAATACGCTTGGCATCCATTAACGCCAGTTCAGCATGATAATTTAACAGGTCAGCGTGTCGTCCATGCTCTGGAAAAATAGAAATGCCAATTGAAAGCGTTAAATTAAATCCATGGCCATTGATTTTGAAAGGTTTTTTTACTGCTTTCATCACTGCTTTGCACTGATCAACCAGCTGTGCTTTATCACCTTGAGAATCCATCAGCATCACGAAATCATCAGCATTTAAGCGTGAAAGTAAATTTTCCTCTTCGGTAAGCTGTCTTAATCGTCCAGCAACTTGATGTAGTAATTCATCAGCACCTTGTTGTGATAATAGTTCATTATAATGTCTAAAGCGGTCAAGATTGATACGTACCAAAGCAAATTGTTTATTGTGCTTAGAATGACTTTCAATCTCTGACTGAATCTGTTCATTGAAATAAGTGCGATTTGGCAAGTCAGTGACCGTGTCATAGCTTTGTAAATAAGTGAGTTGTTGTTCAGATGACTTGTAATTGGTTAAATCATTTAATATACCGACATAATGGCTAATTTCACCTTTTTCATCATAAATAGCACTGATGTGTGTCCAAACAGTCAGTTGCTCTTTATTGGCTGTAGGATAAACAAATTCACCTTCAAAAAAGCTATCATTGGATAAGTGATTAAGTATATCCGAAGAAAATTGACTTGCATCAACACCATTATTACGAATAATTTTAAATAAATGCTGATGAATCACTTGTTCTTCTTTAAGTTGTAACAAGTTTAAAAAATAAGGATTGATGTTTACAAAGCATAATGACTTGTTTAACGCAAAAAAACCTTGTGCGGCATGATCGAACAATTTTTTTGATAATTTAAACCATTCATTACGCTGATACTCACGAGTCACATCATAAGATACGCCGACCATCTCCACAGCACGATGTGTGTCAGCATCACGCCGTGTTACACGCCCTGTGTCTCTGATCCACATATAATCTTGTTTATCTTTTTTAAATCGGTAAGTGACATCGTATTGTGCTGTATTGCCTCGGATATGATCTATCAAGGCATTCTGAATCATGATTTTATCTTCCGGATGGATAGATAAATAGACATCATCCAGTGTTTTATCCTGTGCGTAAGCCTCGCCAAACAGATGTTGCAGTGCTGATGTGGTGATGTTTTGACTTTTAAGGTCCCAATGCCAAGATAACATATGATGTGTTCGTTGAATGATACTTAGACTTTCACGTTGAATGTGATTTTCATAGCTCAGGACTTGGCTGGTGTATGTAAAATTATTTTGCAATACGTCAAATTGCTGTTGTTGATGCAATAATGCTGTCGTCGTGGTGTGATATTCTTGACGTAACTTTTCTAATTCCTCTTTAAGCTGACTATTCTCCGCTTCAATATTGACTTGTTTTAAGAAAAATCTTTTGCTTGCTATTTCTTTATTAAAGCCCGTTAATCTTTCACGTGACATAAGATAACCAATGTAAATCACAGTGACAAAGTAAGTGCTTATAAATAAAAAACAAAATAGCTTTTGTAGCAGACTAATATCTAAAAAATAAAGCTGTAATGCAGGGATAAAAGTCGGAACGATAAATAATAGAAAATAGCTATAACGTTGCGTCAAGTAAAATAATGCAGCAAACTGTGTAGATGCATAAAGCATAAATGCACAGGTC
The DNA here is from genome assembly GCF_041928215.1 of Hubeiibacter jixunmingi. Taxonomy (NCBI): domain Bacteria; kingdom Pseudomonadati; phylum Pseudomonadota; class Gammaproteobacteria; order Moraxellales; family Moraxellaceae; genus Hubeiibacter; species Hubeiibacter jixunmingi. Next base: position 61,963 of record NZ_JBHFHK010000004.1, read on the forward strand.
AATACCAAAATATGTAGGCTTGGATTATTGGCGATCATGGACATATCTAAGCCATTCATGCCTACTGCGACCATAATACCTGCTAGTAATGAGGTCGCATACATAAAACTAGATCGGGCTTTTGTGGATAAACCAGACTCTGCGATGATGATATAGTTAATCACCAAACCTAGTAGAATAAAGATCGCAGAAAAGATACCCCAAAGTACCATTCCTGATGCAAAATAATTTGGGCTAGAAAAGTAAAAAGCAAGCGTGATACTGACAAAATAAAGAAAAATAAATAACAGGCTACGAAAGTATTTGACCGCATCAGTTGTCTGCCACAGTTTGATTTCTCGTTGTTCTACAGACTGCTGATTATTGGCTTGTTGCATATTTTACTCGACCTCTCAAGATGCATTGACTTATCAAAATTTCGATTGTTATTGTTGTGATAAGTAATTATCTTTTACTTTGACATAGTGTGCCGCAGAATATTTTAAAAAGTTAAGCTCTTTTTCAGTCAAGGGTCTCACTTTTTGCACTGGACTACCCATGTATAAATAACCGCTCTCCAATACTTTTTTTGGCGGTACTAAACTGCCTGCACCAATCATCACATCATCTTCAATCACCACGTCATCTAAAACAATGCTATTAATACCGACCAAAACACGGTTGCCAATAGTACAGCCATGTAAAGTAACATGATGTCCAATCGTTACATCTTCGCCAATGTGAAGTGGCGAACCCGTTGGTTTTGCTTCGCTTTTATGACTGACATGTAGCATAGCGTGGTCTTGAATATTACTGTTTTTACCGATATGTACATGATTAACATCTGCACGAATTACAGCAAACGGCCATACAGAGACATTTTCAGCTAAGGTTGTATCGCCAATCACAACAGCCATATCATCAATATAGCAAGATGTGTCAATATTTGGGTAGATTTCCAAATAGCTACGTATATTTTTGGACATGATGAAAACAGACTAAAATTCAAATGTTCAAATATTATAAACTAAAAAATCACCTATCCACTACAGAAAGGTGGCTTTTTTCATATAATTTGAGTATTTTTAGAAAAATTTACTCAAAAACTGTTTAATATGGTCAATAATTTTTGAAAAAATACTGCCTTCTTCAACGGCTTTTAAAACAATCAGAGGCTTTTCGCCAATTGGTTTACCATCTTTGATTGCAATAATTTTGCCGACGACTTGACCTTGCTGTAAAGGTGCTTGAAGATTATGTTGCATCTCAATTTGCGTGTCAATTTTTGCACTTTCGCCACGAGGTGTGATGATTGAGAATGCCTCATTCAGTCCGATGTCTGCTTTGTTTTCATTACCAAATAGCACGGGTGCTTGTAAAATGGTCTCGTTGGCTGCACGCACGGCTACTGTTTCAAAGTTATCAAAACCCCAATTGAGCAATTGACGAGCTTGCGTTGCACGTTCGGTTTCATTGGCAGCACCGAAAATCACCGTAATTAAACGCATAGGACCACGTTTACTTGATGCCGCTAAACAGTAACCAGCTTCACTGGTATGCCCAGTTTTTAAACCATCCACTGATGGGTCTGTGAATAGTAGTGTATTTCGATTGGCTTGACGGATACCATTGAATGTAAATTCTTTTTCTGAGTATAAGGGATAATATTTTGAACTGTCACGGATAATATGTTGTGAGAGTAATGCCATGTCATAAGCAGTAGAGTAGTGCCCATCTGCTGGCATACCCGTAGAATTCACAAAGTTGGTATTATTTAATCCAATACGTTTTGCTTCCTGATTCATCATATGTGCAAAAGTACCCTCGCTACCAGCAATATGTTCTGCCATAGCTTGAGATGCATCGTTACCTGACTGGATAATAATACCGCGTAACATTTCAAGTACGGTTGCAGTGCCGTGCAAAGGAACATACATACATGACTCAGTATTTCTACCTCGACACCACGCTGTTTCGTTCATACGAACATTTTCAGTTTCGGTCAATTTTCCTGTAAGAAGTTGTTGTTCGATAATGTAGCTGGTCATCATCTTGGTCATTGATGCAGGCGGCAGCTTTTCATTCTCATTTTTTGAGGCTAAAATTTGACCTGAATCATAATCAATGACAACATACGCTTCATTTTTTAATTCTGGTGGAGAGGTAATCACTGTAGCTGCGTAGATACCAGACCAAGGGCTAATGGCAATGACCATCACAGCCGCAATCGAAAAACGACGAAACATGAATATATCCTGAAAGTGAAGCAAGTGTTGAAAGAGCGAATTTTAAAGATATTGTAGACAAAATTCAAACCAGCTTCAGTAAATGCTACAAAAAGACAAAGAATGACGCTTTTAAAGCTTTTATACCGCCGAAAAAAATCACCCTATACAATTTTGATAGGATGATTTTATAACATAAAATGATTATTATTTATTCATATTATGCCATTCGATTACACCTAAACAAACGCCACGGTTATATTCTTGTGTTGCTTTTGCCATATCACTACGTGCTTCTGTCAAGGCTGCTTTGTACATTGGATCTTCATTAAGTGCTTGTAGAGCTTGTTGCGTATCAGCAAAAGTCGGCAAGAATTCTTTAAGCAGTGCTTGGTAACCCGCTGTAAAATTATCATTTTTACCAATGATCATAGGGCAAGTCTCTCCCATAACTTGTACTGCCGCAACTTCTTGCATTGAAGATTGTTGCTCTTCAGATAGATCTACATTTGTCGCTGGCACATTCGCATTGGCGAAAGTGCATAGACCGAGTGTTGTAGCGAAGAGTATTGATTTTAGAGAGAAACGCATTAGAAATTCCTATTCAACTAAAGTTAGCAAAGTTTGGCGTAATATAGCATTGAAATGAACATATTTATATAAGGGTATAAAATTGTGATGATTTATATTTTTGATTATCCCAAGTTAAGTTTTTGAAAATTATTAGAAATAAATTATTTTATAAAATCATAACAAAGTGTCAATATTTGCTATGTCTTGTAATTTTATGTTAATGTCCGTCCACCAATTTATTGTAGGGATAAATACAATGTTTGCAAAGTACAATTCAAAAATTTTAGTTTCATTGGCTTTTTTATCATTGCTAGGTTGCACTGATAAGAATCAACAACAAACACAACAGTCATCTACACCAGCTGCAAATAGTGCGACGCAGGCAGATACGTTTGTCAGCAAATTACCAAGTAATGCACCTGTCTTGAAAGTAGCGACAAATAGCGAATTTGCACCTTTCGGTTTTAAGGATAATCGTGGCAACTTACAGGGTATAGATATTGATACCATGAATGCCATAGGTGAAAAGATGGGTTATAGGGTAGAATTTAACGATGGAAATTGGACGGGTGTTTTTGACCGAGTAGAAACAGGTAAAGCAGACGTCGCAATCGCAGGAATTGCCTTTACTACTGAGCGGTCAAAAAAGTATGCTTTATCTAAACCATACTTTTTTAGCCCATCAACGAGGGCGTGTTGATAATTAACGCAAATTGATTATTGTTGCAGCCAGATAGATATTAGCAGCAAAAGATTCATCGGTTTTCTCAGCACGCATCGCAATCTTTTTAAAATCTTTGAGCTTGCAGAAGAAATTCTCAATT